>CAZKCY010000272.1:0-4227 GCA_964551155.1 uncultured Marinimicrobium sp.
CATCCACGGCCGTGGTGGCGAAACTAATGGGTGCCGACCGGGAGCAGTTGCTCAGCGCCCTGTCTCACGCCTGGGTCGACGGTCAGGCGTTGCGTACCTATCGCCATGCGCCCAACACCGGCTCGCGCAAAAGCTGGGCCGCGGGGGACGCCACCAGCCGCGCATTGCGTCTGGTGGATATAGCCCTGCGCGGGGAGATGGGTATTCCCAGCGTTTTAACGGCGCCCGAATGGGGTTTTTACGACGCCGTCTTTAGCAAAGATAACCGGGAACAACAAATCAAATCGCCGGAGCAGCGCCAGTTCCGTTTCCAGCGCGACTACGGTTGTTACGTGATGGAAAATGTTCTGTTCAAGATCAGCTTCCCGGCTGAGTTCCACGCCCAGACCGCTGTCGAAGCCGCGGTAGTTCTGCACCCGGAAGTGCGCGCTCGAATCGAAGACATAGAACGGATTGTGATACGTACGCACGAATCGGCTCTGCGAATCATCAGCAAAAAGGGCAAGCTGGCCAACCCGGCGGACCGGGATCACTGCCTGGAATACATGACCGCCGTGGCGTTGCTCACCGGCACTTTGACCGCAGACCATTACGAAGACAACTATCACCAAGAGCACCCGGAAATTGACCGGCTGCGCAAAAAGATGGAGCTGGTCGAAGAGCCGCGTTACAGCCAGGATTATATCGACCCCGAGAAACGCTCCATCGCCAACGCGGTTCAGGTTTTCTTCACCGATGACAGTCATACCGACGAGGTCGCCGTGGAGTATCCCCTAGGCCATCGCCGCCGCCGGGCAGAGGGTATTCCCTTGCTGGAAAAGAAGTTTCAAAGCAACCTGGGCAGCCGCTTTCCCGCCGGCCGCCGCCGCGCCATTATGGATCTTTACCGTGACCCGGCCCGACTCATGGCCATGCCCGTGCACCGGTTTATGGATTATTTTGTGATTTAGCGCCTAGGATCCCATCTAGAGTGGTAGTGAACACCGTCGTCCTGGGACATAGCCAAAAAAGCCGGCGGATATTTCCACCACATCAAACTCCAGGCGTTTGCACCCGCCTAAATAGGTATCAACTTTTTAGATATAAGGGCAAAGATCCGCCGCTGAAGGTTATTGTAAAGGGTTTTATAAAATTGATTGTGCCTGCGAATAATGTTCTAAAAATTTTTATTAGGGTTATTTTTTTTTACTTTTGACGACTAGCATTGGCTAAATTGGCGATCTTTGACTAGAGTCAAGTCGGTTACTTGCAAATGCGATATTCTTAGTTAAGCTTTAATGATTCAGAAAGTTTGCATCTTTTGTAACACTCCCAAAGCCATCACTAGGAAATGTGTATTAATTGAGAGGGGTTCGCATGCAACAAAAAAAATTCTATGGGCCTTTTCGAATAGTTAGCTACGTTGTGTTGCTGCTGATGGCGTCGGGCATTATCTACGCCGCGTCGATATCGATCCTTCATTGGAGTGGAATCAGCGTCTAGGGCGAGGGATAACCATGACTAACCGGCAGGCTCGAATATTTGCGATTGCATCCACCGGCATTGCGGCACTGATATTTCTCCTTCTGACTCTCGACAGTCACCGCCAATTTGGCGAGCTGACCAACGCCGAAAACATTACTCCCGAAGTGAGTCACGGCAAGGATGTCTGGCACAAATACAATTGTATTAACTGCCATACTCTTTTCGGAGAAGGTGCTTATTACGCACCTGATTTAACCAAGATAACGAAGCACCGCAGCGAAGCCTATCTAACGGCGTATATGCATGACCCGTCAAAATTTTACGACGAGAAAAAACATCGTCGTCTCATGCCCACCCAGAACTTGAGCGACAAGGAAATTGCCGACCTGCTGGCTTTTCTCGAATGGGTCGCCAATGTCGACAACCAGGGTTGGCCGCCAAGACCCATAACCGTTACCGGTAGTGGTGTTTCCGGCGGGGCAATTGCAGATCGGCCTCCGCAGGGCTCCACCCCGGTGGATGCGGGCGATGACCCGCGCGCAAAAGGGGAGGAAATATACCGGAATGCTCAGCCAGCCTGTAGCTCCTGCCATTCTACCGAGCCTGGCGTTGATATGGCTGGGCCTTCATTGGCGGGGCTGGCAAGGCGCGCTGCTGAAATTATCGATTCGCCTGAATACAAAGGCGATGCCACCAGCATTGAGGGGTACATTCGGGAATCGATAGTGGAGCCCAGCGCTTACCTGGTGCCGGGAGGTATGTATTCTTCAGGCGGAACCTCCTTTATGCCCACCGGCTACGGGGACAGCCTCTCTGATGAAGAACTTGACCAGCTGACAGCTTATCTTACAACGCTCAAGTGACGGCTCCCGGCATCTTGCCCGACATGAGACAAGAAGACAGAAACTTCAAGGAGAGTAAAGATGCGGTATAAATCCCAATCAGTTGCGTATTGGTACTTTGCCGTGGCTATGGTCCTGTTCGGGCTGCAGTTGGTGTTCGGGCTTTTATCCGCTGCCAAATACCTGGGCCCGGATCCGCTACTTTATATTCTGCCTTTTGATGTTACTAAGGTCATACACACCAACCTTCTCATTGTCTGGGTGCTGACAGGGTTTATGGGCGGCACCTATTGGATGATTCCAGATGAGTCGCGCAGCGAGCTTTACAGCGTCAAGCTTGCTTATCTGCAGCTCATTCTCTGGACCGGCATGGGGGTGGCCGCAATTATCGGTTATCTGTTTCGCTATGGCACCGGCAACAAACTTTTGGAGCAGCCGCTGCCTCACAAAATCGTCATTGTCATCTGCATGTTAATCTTTCTCTACAACATCGGCATGACGATAAAAAAATCCGGTCGCTTTACCACTACCGAGGGCGTCTTGCTCATCGGGCTTGTCAGTTCCGCGGTTTTATTTTTCCCGGCGTTGCTTCATTACGAAAATTACACTGTGTCCATATTTTATCGCTGGTGGACGATTCACCTTTGGGTTGAAGGTGTCTGGATGATGATTATGGGTTCGTTTCTGGCCTATCTTCTGATCAGGTTATCCGGGGCGGATCGAGAAGTTATGGAAAAATGGCTTTATGTAATTGTTGGGCTGGTATTCATTGCGGGCATTCTCGGTACCGCTCACCACTACTATTGGGTCGGAGTGCCCCAATACTGGTTGCCGATAGGTGGGCTTTTTAGTGCTCTGGAACCCGCGGCGTTGGCCGGCATGGCCATTTATGCCTATGCGGCCATGCGCCGTTCGGGCCTGGCTCACCCCAATAGCTTGGCGCTGCACTGGACCATTGGAAGTGCAGTGTTCGCGCTTTTCGGTGCCGGCCTCTTGGGTCTGGCGCACACCTGGCCCGCCGTCAATAAATGGACTCACGGAACCCTGATCACCGCCATGCACGCCCATTCCGCGTTTTACGGCGCCTACGCCATGATTGTGTTGGCGATGATTACTTATGTGCTGCCAAAGATGGTCCGTCGTCCGGAAGAGGGTACCAGCATGGGCTACTGGGCATTCTGGCTGCAGCTTGCGGGCATGTTCGGTATGACGTTGTCATTTGCCACCGCGGGCTTGGGCCAGGTTTATCTGGAGCGCATCATGGGCATGGGCTACCTGGACGCTCAGCTTAAAATCCAGGTGCATTTTCTGATGCTGATTGCCACTGCATCGATTTTCACCATTGGTGTTGGGCTGTTTATCTACGACTTTTTCCGGTACCGGCCCCATTTCGACGCATCGGATGAAGCCGAGACTGATAACAGGGAAATGGCCTAACCGTGACTGCGGAGCATTTGCACACAATTAGCGAAACTCGATCTGCAACGGAACCCTTTTATCTGCCGACCGGCAACGAGGTCGAAATTTTTGAGCACTGTCATGCGCAAAATCTCGCGGTTATGCTCAAGGGGCCGACCGGCTGTGGTAAAACTCGATTGGTCGAACATATGGCTTGGCGACTGGGCCGGCCGCTGGTCACTATTCCCTGCCACGACGATCTGGCGGCCAGTGATTTGATCGGCCGTTTTCTGATTAGGCACGACGGAACACAGTGGCACGACGGGCCGCTGACCCGGGCGGTGCGCGAGGGCGCGATCTGTTATCTCGATGAAGTTGTCGAAGCCAGGCAAGACACCATTGTCATTCTGCACGCCTTGACTGACCACAGACGCATACTCCCCATCGACAAAACCGGCGAAACGGTTCAGGCTGCGCCGGGATTTCAGCTGGTGGTTTCCTATAACCCCGGCTACCAGCGCAT
>CAZKCY010000273.1:0-1087 GCA_964551155.1 uncultured Marinimicrobium sp.
CGTCGATCATGCTCTGGAGCCAATCCTGACCATTTTTTACCGACAGCCCGCAACTGCTCTTAGCTGAAGGGGCAGGGGCGGGAGTTTGCGCCTCACCGTTTTGGCTTTCGGGTTTCTTCGAAGAGCCGATTTTTAGCTCCTCAACGGCGCCATTTTTGCAGGGCCGATCAGAGTAGGAAATAGCTCCATCCGGGCCTTCACACTTAAACACAGTAGCATTGGCCAATGGCGAGGCCATCAGGGTCAAAAACATCAGGATCGTTCTTATTTTTGTCATTCTAAAGATTCTCGTGGCAAGCGATTGAAACTATTATTTAAACGAGCCAGAGCTTTAAGCGCCGGCTGCCTTGCATTTTACCTTGATAAGCCTCGAAGACGAACCCGAAGCTTCGAAGCTGAAGCCCCAGATGCCGCTCGCTGTGACTTGACGCCGCCCAAAGGATCATTATATATAGAAACTGTTTTGCCTGTGATTTTTGGCGAACACCATCTCCAAGGGTCCGCCAATGGCCTGATGACTGATCGCGACAGTTGTCGAGCAGAGGCTAGTTAAAACGATAACTACAACGAGGACTAAGTCATGCTAATACGTTCACTGTTAACTCTTGGTCTGCTGTTTTGCTGCGGCTCACTCATGGCTCAAGAGCCGCCCAACCCCAAGTTCGTGTACTTTACTCAAGGGCAAACCCCCGGCGGCTGGAACTGGGTTTTATCCGACCCGGATAACTGGTGGAAACCTGTAGAGGACTCCGGCGGCGAAAGCGACGGGGGCAAGCTGAGTCTGACCGACGCCGGTTCCGAACAAATTCCGGGCGCAGTCAAACTGGAGTGGAGCGGCAGCGATAATTGGGGCGGAGCCACCATTACTGGTGAAACCATCGACCTGTCGGCCTTTGAGCAGGCTGCCGAATTGGTCATTGCTTTGAAAGTGGAAAGCCGCGTGCCCAGCACCGTCAATGTCAAATTCACCTGCGGCGAGGGTTGTCAGGCGGAAGTCAATATTGCCGATGATCTCAAAAAGATTAAACGGGGTGAATGGGTTGCCTTTCCCGTGGCGCTGGACTGTTTGGCTCAAGCCGGCCTGGAT
>CAZKCY010000273.1:1097-4173 GCA_964551155.1 uncultured Marinimicrobium sp.
GGCCAGACGGCTGCCCGCCTTGACGTTGTGGCGGCCCAGCGGCTCCCAGCGGTGTTCCTGTGCCAGCGCCTGGATCTGCGCAAAATTGACTCCCCCTTTGGCATAGGAACCCAGGGCAAGCTGGAGTTGCACATTGCCGATATCAGTATTGGCCGGATGGCGGAGGGCGATCAGGGTTGTGTGCCCAACCCATAACACGCGCTTCGGTGCAGACGACCCAAACCACAAAAAGCCCGCTTGCGCGGGCTTTTTGTTTATTGGAACCCTAGGTTAGCGGCTTGGCGAGTCTAGCGATTGGGCGCTACCAGCACATCCTTCGCCGGCCCCCAGCTGTCGTTTTCCCGATCGTAGATGCCGAATGAACCCGCATCGTCCCAGACGGAGGCGGCCAAGCCCATTTCAATCGCAAGTTGCGCGTGGGCGCTGAGGTATTCCAACCGATCTTCCGGGTTGCAGACGTTCTCGGGTGCGGTGAAGTCGTAGTGTGCCGCACCGAACTCATTGACCATGACGGGAATGCCATACTCTTCGGACCAATCACTGGCGGTCTGATATATGGCGCGCAGATCGGCGTGGTCTTGATCGCTGCCCCAGCGACGAGTGCACTGGCCGGCGAATGCCCAGGGGTCGTAGGAATGGAAGTTGGCGATCAGATAGTCGTCATCGGGAATGTCCACTTCCAGCAAGGTGCCTATTGGCGTGTAGCCGTTACCGGCAAACACCACCAGGCGGGTCGGGTTTTGCGCGCGAATAATATCGAGGATCCGGTGGTTGGCATCGTTTATCTGAGTCATAGTCATACCCAGCGGTTCGTTGAGAATCTCGAACAACAGCCGGGGCGACTTGTCGCCGAAACGCTCGACGATCTGCGTCCAAATAGCTTCGAAGCGCGCCCGCACCGCGGGGTCGGAGTAATTTTCTTTGAGCCAGGTTTCGTGGTGCATGTTCAAAATTACGTAATAGCCCTGCGCCAGAGCCCAGTCGACTACCTGTTCGGTGCGATCCATGCGGTCGGCATCGACCTGGTAGGGTGCCGATTCGGCCGTATGATTGTCCCAGGTAGCGGGAATACGCACGTGTTGAAAGCCAGCTTCGGCGAAGGCCTCCAAGTGGCGCTCTTGGGCGACTGGCGCCCAGTCACCCTCGTTGGGATAGGCGTCTAGGGTGTTGCCGAGGTTGATGCCGATGCCCATGGCCTCAATCGCGGTTTGCGGCTCGATGACTGCTGCGTCGGAACTGAAAGAGCTGGACGAACTGGATGAACTCGACGAACTCGAGCTGCTGGAAGACTCTGACGAGCTGCTGGAACTGCTCGAGGCCACCGAGCTTGAGGAAGACTCGGGCAGTGTTCCGCCACTGCTGCCGCAAGCCACCAAGGTAGCCAGGCCACACAGCAACACAAAGGCACCTAAGCCGGAGCAGACACTGAAATTTTTGTTGAGCATAGGGAAATCCCGCACAGAAAAAGTGAATGGTTCGGTTGTGATCAGAAGCAAACATCGAAGCGTTACCTTCCAGTGACCGGCCGGAACCGTATTTGTTATCATCTTGTGGAAGGCCGGGCTTTAGTACCGACTCGACAGTCTCGAACTTTTGGCGCTGCCGACAGGCTCGATCCGATAGCCGACGCCTGGAAGCCGCTAGGGCCTTGGCGACATTGTACCTCCAAGGCTCGAACACTAGCGCGGTTTCAGCGCCCAGACGACCGGAAAGCCTACCAACCCGAAAGCCGGGCTGTCCGAACTTCGGAAACCTAAGTTCGCACTCCGAAATCTATAACAACAATGTTCCTAACCAGTGACCTGAAGCCTCTGTGAATAGCCTGAGCCACGATTCTTTACTGTTCAACGTCCACGACCTGGTGCTGCTGATGGCGGCCAGCCAGTATTTGCTGCTGGCGGTGCTGTTGTTCGCGACCCGGCGCCAATCGGACCAAAGCAGCTATCTGCTGGCTGGCATGCTGATGATTACCGCGCTGCAATCGGCGGATACGGTGTTGATCTGGAGCACGCCGTTGCGCCAGGCGGTCTTGGAGTGGAATCCCAACTTCCTGTTTTTGGGCAGCTTCAGTTACTGGCTGCAGGGGCCGCTGCTCTATGGTTATGTAGCCAGCCTACTGTACCGTGAGTTCCGGTTGCGCTGGCGCGACCTGGCCCATGTTCTGCCGGCAGCAATTATAGGCGTGGTTCTGATCAGCCAATACTACCTGCTGCCCAACGCCGAAAAAGTTGCGCTGATGGACGACATGAGTTTTATGTGGTCACCGCTGATGAAAACCTTCATCACCGGATGGCACTTGAGTGTAATTGCCTACGGCAGCGCCTGCCTGGTAATGCTCTTGCGCTACCGGCGCCAGCTGCAGCAACATTACGCGAATCTCGAGGACCGAGAACGGCGTTGGTTAACCTGGATTATTCTGGGTTTTGTGTTGATCGCGGGCTGGAAACTACTGGTGCACCTGCTGGGTGAACGCTTGGGCGATGAAGTGTCCAACCTCTTGGGGATCGCCAGTCATTACTTTGTGTTCCTGTTCGTGAATTCGCTGGTGTTTGTGAGTATTCGCTACACCCACCTGTTCACCGGATTGACGCCCAACCGAAATTACAGTGACAGCGAACCTTACAAGCCAGAGCAAGTCGAGCGGGTCGAAAAATTCATGCTCAGCGAAAAGCCCTATTTGACCCAAGACATTACTTTGGAAACTCTGGCCCGGCGCCTGTCGCTGCCCGAACGCACCCTATCGCGGATTCTCAACCAGCATTTCGGCAAAAACTTTTTCGAGTTCATTAACAGCTACCGGGTTGAGGAGGCCAAGAAACTACTCGCCAGTCCGGCCTGTCAGCATTGGACCATGCTTGAGATTCTGGCCGAGTCGGGCTTTACCAGCAAATCGACCTTCAATGCCATTTTCAAAAAGCAGCTAGGGCAGACGCCCTCTCAATATCGCCAGTCGGTAACCTGATTGTGCAGCATCTTCACAACAAGGACGAGCACCTCCTAAGGACCCAGTCACCAGGCTGAGATTGCCGATCGAAGACCGCCCCGACTGGAGCACGCCGCCGCTGGGCACGATCGC
>CAZKCY010000274.1:0-4170 GCA_964551155.1 uncultured Marinimicrobium sp.
GGCGTGCTTACTGGTGGCTCGGGAGAAATTCCCACCGCCAAACTCATGGCCCGTCAGGCACGGCTGCAAGGTTTGATCGTCGGCAGCCGCGCGCATCAAATGGATATGATTCGAGCCATTGACGCTTCCGACCTGCACCCCGTGGTCGATAGCGTTTTTGCCTTTGAGCAAATCGCCGACGCTTTTCGTCACGAAGAAGCTGGCCGGCATTTTGGCAAGATTTGTCTCGAGTTCTAATTTACTCTGGATCGATAGCCTACTTTCACCAGGCCCACTTACCAAGAAAACTTGGCAAGTGGGCTGGACAAAACTACCGGCCCCTCAGAGCCAGGAGTGAGGTTTGGAAACCGTTCAATTTCGATTCTACGCCCAATTAAATGATTTTCTGGCACCCGAAAAACAGCACAGAAACTATATCACCCACTTCAATGCGCCCCAGTCGGTCAAACACCTGATTGAATCCGAAGGTGTTCCCCACCCGGAAGTGGCGATGATTCTGGCCAACGGCAAACCGGTTCAGTTCGAACACCTGGCTCAAGACTGCGAGCGTATAGCGGTCTACCCACTTCTGCATTCGATCACCTTGACGCCCACCGAACGATTGCGCCCACCACTGCCGCGCCCACCAGCCTTCGTGCTCGACAATCATCTGGGCAAGCTTGCCCGCTATATGCGCCTCTTGGGCTTCGATACGCTTTACCCAGAAGGCCACCCGGACGATGAACAACTGGCCCAAATCGCCCATGAGCAAGGGCGGGTGATGCTCACCCGAGACCGCCGCCTTCTGATGCGCAAGCTGATCGAATACGGCTACTGTTTGCGCAGCACCGACTCCAGGCAACAGCTCATCGAAGTTCTGGATCAGTTCGACCTGCGCAATCAAATTCAGCCTTGGCTGCGCTGCCTGAAATGCAACGGTTTGCTCAAACGAGTCGCCAAGGAAGAGATTATCGATCAGCTGGAACCCAAAACCAAAAAGTACTATAGCGACTTCCGTCAGTGCCAGGACTGCGGCCAGGTTTACTGGAAAGGCTCGCACTTTGAAAAACTTGAGCGATTCATAAACTCATTATTTGAAGGCGCAGTGCCCCCTGCTGAGAACTAGCGTTTACCCTTCCTCTTGCCATCCCGGAATCGTCCCCGCTTTACGAGCGCGAACTTAGCGGCTCAGTCACTTGTAGATAAAATTTCGGCTTGATGTGAAGCGCCGGCTTATCTGCGCTATCCTCTCCTCTGTCGATATCCAGTGAGAGAGTCCCAAATGATAAAAATACCTCGACCGCCTTTTCAGCTAAGCATGCGGCGCGCATTGGCTTGCACGATCCTAGTTCTAGTATCCGCTTGTCAGCCTAACAATGAAGCGCAGCCTAAAGCGGCACCCAGCAATGCCCAGGCTCTGGAGCTTTGGTACGCCGAGCCCGCCGAAGCCTGGACTGAAGCCTTGCCGCTGGGCAACGGCCGTCTGGGTGCCATGGTGTTTGGGGGCCTGGAGCGGGAACGGCTGCAGTTGAACGAGGACACCGTCTGGGCCGGCGGGCCGCAAAACAACGTCGTGCCTCCGCTTAAACCTCACATTGAGAAAGTCGCCGAGCTGGTGCTGGCCAACCGCCACCAAGAGGCCCAGGCCTATGCGGACAAGCACATCAAATCCAGCAACGACGGCATGCCCTACCAAACCGTGGGCAACCTGACCATCGATTTTAACCATTCAGGCGAAGCCGAAAACTATCGCCGCAGTCTGGACATTGGCCGGGCCCTGGCAAAGGTCGAATACCAAATAGACGGGGTCGACTACCAACGCGAAAACTTCGCCGCCCTGTCGGCGCCGGTGATTCTCACTCGCCTAACTGCCAGCGAAGCGGGGCAGTTGAACCTCGATCTTGGCTTTAACAGCCCCATGAAGCACAGCGTTACTGTTGAGAACCAGCGGCTGCAAATAACCGGGCAGGGCTCGGACCACGAAGGCGTGGAAGGCCAAGTGCGCTTCACCGCTCTGATCAAGCCGGTCTTGGAAGGCGGAACTCTGGAGGCCACCGACACGGGTCTGCGCGTTCGCGGAGCGGACAGCGTGACTCTCTATACCACCATAGCCACCAATTTCGTGCACTACGACAACATTTCCGCCGATCCGACCGCCCAGGCCGAGCAGCAGTTGGCGGAGGCGCTAAACAACTCGTATGAACAGCTTCGCGACAGCCATATCGCCGCCTACCGAGAGCAGTTCGACCGGGTGACCTTGAACTTGGGCCGCACTGCCTCGACAGACCTACCCACCGATCAGCGTCTGGAGCAGTTCAAAAACCAAAAGGATCCAGACCTGGCCGCGCTCTATTTTCAGTTCGGCCGTTACCTGCTGATCAGCAGCTCCCAGCCCAGCACCCAGCCCGCCAACCTGCAAGGCATCTGGAACGAGGAGTTAACGCCGCCCTGGGACAGCAAATACACTCTGAACATCAACGCCGAGATGAACTACTGGCCAGCCGAGCCCACCAACCTGTCGGAGCTGCATGAACCGCTGTTCGCGATGCTCAAGGATTTGTCGGTCACCGGCCGCGAGAGCGCCCGCCAACTCTACGACGCCGAGGGCTGGATGGTGCACCACAACACCGACATCTGGCGCATCACCGGCCAGGTCGACGGGGCTTATATGTGGGGCCAGTGGCTGGGCGGCGCCGCCTGGCTCAGCCAGCACATCGGCTATCGTTACCACCACACCGGCGACCAAGAATTTCTCGCCGAACACTATCCGGTGCTGCGCGATGCCGCGCGGTTTTACGCCGATACACTGACTGAAGATCCGGACACCGGCTGGCTGGTGCTGGTACCCAGCAACTCGCCGGAAAACGATTATCTGCATCGAGATGACGGTGTTCAGGCGGCCATCGACGCCGGTGTCACCATGGACAACCAGCTGGTGTTCGACTTGTTCTCGCTGGTGATAGAAGCTTCACAAGTGCTCGAGCGCGATCAGGCTTTTGCGCAAAAACTAAAAGCCCTGCGCGAGCGTCTGCCGCCCATGCAAATCGGCCAGCACGGCCAGCTGCAGGAGTGGCTCCAGGACTGGGACAGCCCCGAAGACAAACACCGGCACATATCGCACCTCTACGGCCTGCATCCGAGCAACCAGATTTCGCCCTACCGAACGCCGGAACTGTTCAGCGCGGTGCGCACCAGCATGGAAATGCGCGGTGACGAATCCACCGGCTGGTCCATGGGCTGGAAGGTCGGCATCTGGGCGCGCCTCCAAGACGGCAACCGGGCCTACAAGCTGCTCACCGACCAAATCAAACTGGTCACCGAAGACACCGCCGCCTTCGAGGCCGGCGGCACCTACACCAATATGTTCGCCGCTCACCCACCCTATCAAATCGATGGCAACTTTGGGGTAACCGCAGGCATCGCGGAAATGCTGGTACAGAGCCACGATGGCGCCGTTCACCTGCTGCCTGCGCTGCCCGACGCCTGGCCCGAGGGCGAAGTCACCGGCCTGGTCACGCGCGGCGGTTTTGTGGTGGATATGGCCTGGAGTGACGGCAAGGTTAGCGAGCTCACCCTTCACTCGCGCCTGGGTGGACCGGTGCGTTTGCGCAGCCACTCGGCGCTCCAGTCGGCGGACAGTATCGAACTGATTCCGGTGAACGAAACGAGCCAGCCCAACAACCCCTTGATGCAAATCCCGGTAATCAAGGAGCCTCTGATTCACAATCCCGAGGCGGTGGCTCCAGTTTCAATTCAGCCCACGAAGTTGGTCGAGTTCAACACCGAAGCCGGTCAGAGCTATCGTTTTACCAGCAGCAACTCTCGCCAGAAAAAGTCCGTCGCGGCGAGCGAAAATACCGGTGCCGACTGTCCGGTTCCGGAGCTGGCTGAAGCTCATGAGTTGCCAACAATAGAGCTGCTTCCCGACCCATTCACTACCATCGAGGGGGAGCGCCTGTCGGCGAAACACGACTGGCGCTGCCGCCGGGCCGAAATTAGCGCCCAGCTGCAAAAATACGAATCCGGCCCCAAGCCATCTAAGCCCGACAATCTCAACGGCGCGGTTACCAACGAACAAATCAGTGTCGAGGTGCAGCATCAAGGCAAAACCATAAACTTTAGTGCGAGCATCGCCCTGCCCACCGCCGGTCAGCCACCCTACCCGGCCATGATCGGCGTGGGCGGCTCCAA
>CAZKCY010000275.1:0-4156 GCA_964551155.1 uncultured Marinimicrobium sp.
CAACGGCAAGCCGGCCAGTTTTCTGGAGCTGAGCATTACCGAAAACCCCGACATTATCGCCTCGGCCGAGCAGGTAAAGGATTACCTGGAACGAGTCGCTCCGCAACTGCCGGCCGGTATGAAGCTGGAAGTCTGGCGCGATTGGTCCGAGCTTTACGAGGGCCGCCTGAACCTCTTGTTGGGCAACGCCATCAACGGCCTGATTTTGATCTTCATCGTCTTGATGCTGTTCCTGCGCCCGCTCTTGGCGGTCTGGGTGTGCGTGGGTATCGCCACCGCTTTTGCCGGTGCCGTCTGGTTGCTGCCCTACACAGGCGTAAGCATCAACATGATCTCGCTATTTGCTTTTCTTCTGGTGCTCGGGATTGTAGTTGACGATGCAATTATTGTGGGTGAGAGTATTTACACCAGCCAGCAACATGGCCTCAAAGGCACGGCCAGTGCGGCCAGTGGCGCCAAGACCGTCAGCGTGCCGGTGTTTTTCGCGGTTTTGAGTACCATCATATTTTTTGCCCCCATGCTGGCGGTACCGGGCACCATGGGCACCATAACCTACCCCATTCCAATGGTGGTGTTGCTCTGTTTGGTGTTTTCGCTGATCGAATGCCTGTTGATTCTGCCCTCGCATTTGTCGCACATGCAGCCCGAGCGAGAGAGCCGCTTTGCACCTCTGCGGGTTCTGTCCCATGGGCGCCAAAAAGTCGCCCAGAGCCTGAACTGGTTCGGCGATCGAATTTATCTGCACAATCTGAGCCGGTTTTTGCATCATAAAGGCGCCACTCTGGCGGTCTTTGCGGTGGCGTTTTTTCTGTCGGTGGCCGTGTTTAACGGCGGCTGGTTGGTGACCAGCTTTATGCCTCAGGTGCCTTCGGACTACCTCCAAGCTCGCATAACCTTACCCGAGGGAACCCCATTTCACGAAACCCGGCGCATCATGCGCCAGGTGGAATCGGCGGCGCTGCAGTTGGAGCGGGACGAGCAGCTCAACAAAAACAACGATCAAGAAGGCGACTTTATAGACGGTATCCAGACCTGGGCCTGGGGCGTGAACATATACGTGGCCGTGGGCTTGGTGAGCGCCGAGGACCGGGAGGTGTCGAGCCCCGAGGTCAACGACCGCTGGCGCGAACTGATCGGCGATATTCCCGAGTCCAAGGAATACCGGCTCAATTACACCATCAACGCGCCGGGGGACGATATTCGGCTGAACCTGAGTATCCCCGACAACGATCCCGAAGTTCAGCGGGCGCTGGCCGAGCAGGTGAGCAGCGCGCTGCGTCAGTACCCCGGGGTCTTCGATGTCAAAAACAGCATGGAGGCCCAGCGCCAGGAAATCGAGCTGGATCTGAAACCCGGCGCGGAAATGCTCGGCATCGACCTCGGCCAGGTCGCCCGCCAGGTACGCCAGGCGTTTTATGGTGAAGAAGCCCAGCGCATACCCCGCGGTATCGAAGACGTGCGGGTGCTGGTGCGCTACCCGCGCGAAGATCGAGAGAGCCTCTACCAACTGGACAATATGCGGGTGCGCACCGCCGACGGCAGCGCCGTGCCGCTGCTGGAAGTGGCGGAAATCAACTTTGTGCCCGGCTACTCCTCCATCGAACGGAGGGATCGCAAGCGCAGTATCAGCCTGACCGCCAGCCTCGAGGAAGGCGAGGACGCCAACGCCATAGTGGCCGATCTGATCGAGCGCAATATGGCCGACTGGCAGCGCCGGTACCCGGGCTTGAGTCTGGCGCCGGCCGGCAACATGCAGGAGCAGGCCGACTTTATGGCATCGATGAGTAAAAACTTCCTGTTGGCGATAGTGGTTATCTATGCCCTTATGGCCGTCAACTTCCGCTCCTACTGGCAGCCACTGCTGATTCTCACCGCTGTGCCCTTCGGGTTTATGGGTGCCGTGATCGGCCACCTGCTGATGGGGCGGGAAATCAGCATGATGTCGATGCTCGGCTTCATCGCCTGCGCCGGGGTGGTGGTCAACGACAACCTGGTGCTGCTGGATCGAATCAATACTCTGCGTCACCAAGGCAAGGTGGTGTTGGAGGCAGTGCTTCAGGCCGGACGCGATCGCTTCCGGGCCATTGTGCTCACCTCGCTCACCACCTTTATCGGGCTAATGCCGATCATGGCGGAGCAGAGCGTTCAGGCTCAGTTCCTGGTGCCCATGGTCATCTCCCTGGCGTTTGGGGTACTCTTCGCAACTTTGGTTACCCTGATTCTGGTGCCGACCCTGTATTTGACCGCCGAGCGGATCGGTCAGCGTTGGCAGACTTATTGGCAGGGTCGCAGCGCTAATCGCCGCCTCGAGGCTACGGAGAACTGAATGAACAAAACCCCCGACGAACAAATCTACTGGGACCTGGTGGATGACTTTATCCAGCGCGCCAACGAGGCCTGCGAGGAGGTCGACCCGGGCCTGGTCAGCGCCGCCCTGTTGCAGGCCAGCACCCGGTTTGGCGCTTTCGTGGTCGCCGCTTCATCGCTGGATCGCAAGCAGTACACCGATGAAATGGATTCCTCCCTGCGATATATGGTCAACCAGTATCGCGACCACCTGCGCGACAACCTGGAAGATTACCGGGAACACTACAAGGTCTATATTGAAAAAGAGCGCCCGCCAGAAGATCCTGATCAAGCTTAAGCTGCCGACAGTGTAAACAAGCGTAAAGGAGGCCGGCGCAATTACGTTGCGCTTCCTTCCTCCCCTGCCTAAGCTAACAAAGTCCATAGTTTTTAGTCATAAGCGCTACTATTTTTAAGCGCTATAGCGGAGTTTGTAAGTATGCAGTCGAATTCCTTCCGGGCCGCGAGCCTTTGGGTTCTAGTTCTGGCCACCAGCCTCAGCGCGACCAAGCTGCGCGCCGAGCTCGACTGGGGAGCGTTTTATTGGCACAACGATGCTTTTCTGAACGTCGACGGTGGAGGCTACACCAATGGCGCCTTCTTCTCCTTTTACGATATCTCCTCTCAGGGGGGCGATTACGATACCCCTTGGCTATTGCGTCCCCTGCTTGGCCGCCTTATTCGGGACACAGATAATCAATGGGAAATGACCGGTCATACCCTGGGCCAAATGATGGTTACCCCAAAGGATATTAAGATCGCCGATCCCGACCCGAACAGTGCTCCTTACGCTGGATTGTTGTTCCTGCGCTCCTCCTATTTGGCCGTGCACGAAGACTATGCGGATCAGCTCAGCCTGACTCTGGGTATTCTCGGCCCCTCTTCCGGTGCCGAAGAGGTGCAGAAGTTCGTTCACAAGCTCGTCGGCGCCAACGAACCTCAGGGCTGGGACCACCAGCTTAAAGACGAACCCGTGGCTCAACTATCGCGCTCGCGGGTCTGGCGCTTCGCCGGTGAGGACACCGGCTCGGCCCAGACCGACCTCCTAGTATTGGGTGAAGTCGCGGGCGGTAATCTGGAATCCGGCGTAGGTTCCGCGGTCATCGCCCGTTATGGTCAGGGCCTAAAACAAAGCTTCGCCACCGCCGCCCAGATGACCGAACGGATGCCCAACCCCATTGCGCTGGACCAAGGCTGGCATGTTTATGGAGGCATAACCGGCGGCTACCTGTACAATCAGATTTTCGTGAACGGTAATACCTTCCGCGACAGCCCGGAGGCTGACTTACGCCACTGGCAACACAGCTTTGTCGGCGGTGCCTCATATTCCTGGCAGGATTGGAGTCTGTCGTTGTCTTACTTTCAAGGCAGCTCCTTGGACAAGAAAGGTGAGGCGCGCGAGCGTTACGGCTCTGTGTCGGTGGCCTGGCGCCTCTAACTCATTCTTGACCTGGGCTCGAATGAGGGCAAAATGGCGGCGCTGGTTCCCATAAAATAGCGAGCGACCGCCAACGTCATGAGTTATCTCTGGTTTTTCTCCGCCGCCCTGTTCGAAATCGCCGGCTGTTACGCCCTTTGGGCCTGGCTTAGGCTGGGCAAGTCGGCGCTCTGACTGATTCCGGCGGCCGCGAGTCTGCTGTTGTTCGCCGCCCTGCTTACGCGCGTGGAAGCTGCCTACGCCGGGCGCGCCTACGCCGCCTACGGCGGGGTCTATATCGTCAGCTCCTTGATCTGGTTGGGCGTTATTGAGCGCATCCGGCCCCAGTGGTTCGACCTGTTGGGTGGCGCGCTTTGCCTATTGGGCGCCGCG
>CAZKCY010000276.1:0-4129 GCA_964551155.1 uncultured Marinimicrobium sp.
CAGAGCTTCCATGGCGGCCCGGCAGACCCGCTCGTCAATCACCACACCCGTGCTGTGCGGGCTGCGCCCCAGAGCGACGACTTCTGAAACGGTGAACGCGAAGCTCAGTGGGTTGGCCTGGGTCAGCACCGCCAGTGCCAGAGCCCGCTCGGCGGGGCTCCAGTCGGACAAGGGGCGATCGTTGAACAGCGCCTGGCCTTGTGCGGGTTGCAGATCGCCACTGATGGCGCGCAGCAAGGTGGTCTTGCCGGCTCCGTTGGGACCAATAATCGCCAGTACTTCTCCCGGCTCGACGCCAAAGGACACCGAATCCACCAGCCGGCGCCCGTCGATCTCCACACTCAGATTGTCGACATTCAGCAGGGCCATAAGCGCTACTCGAAATCGCGCCGGCGGCGCAGCAGAGAGATAAAAAAGGGCGCGCCCAGTAAGGCGGTAACCAGCCCGACTGGCAGTTCTGCCGGAGCCAGAGCGGTGCGGGCGAAAGCGTCGGCGAGCAGCAGCAATACCGCGCCGCCAAGCGCCGACAGCGGCAGCAATACCCGGTGATCCGGCCCTACCCAAAGGCGCACCATATGGGGTACCACCAGACCGACAAAGGCGATGCTGCCGGAGACCGCCACTGCCATGCCCACACCAGCGGCGACCAGAACAATCAGCCGGGTTTTGAGCCGAGCCACGTCTATGCCCAGGTGGCGGGCCTGGGATTCGCCCAGCAATAGAGTGTTGAGCGCCCGGCCAAAAGCGGGTGCGCAGGCCAACAGCAGAGCCAGCACCGCGCAGGCCAGCAAGGCGCGCGCGTAGTTGGCGCCTTCGAGGCCTCCCATGCGCCAGAGGCTCATACGACGGAGCATTTCATTGTCGGCGAAGTACTCCATCAGGCCGGTCATGCTGGCCGAAAGCGCCGCCACGGCAATGCCCATCAGTAGCATGGTGGCCACCGAAGTGCCGTTGACGCCGGTCGAGACTTTGTAGACCAGCCAGACGGCAATCAGACCGCCGGCAAAAGCGCCGACCGAAATCAGTGTCATGCCGGTTAAGCCGCCCAGTGCCGCGCCTAAGCTGGCGCCGAAGAGAATCATCAAACTGGCGCCTACCGAGGCGCCGGCGGTTACCCCAATCAGCGAGGGATCCGCCAGAGGATTGCGAAACAGGCCTTGAAGTATCGCCCCGCACACCGCCAAAACGGCACCCACGCTGGCGGCCAGCAGGGCTCGTGGGACACGAATGGACTGTACGATTTGGGCACTGTAGCCGGGCAATTCCTGGCCCAGCAGTGCCCTACCGACATCCATTGGCGCCAGAGTGACTGAGCCAAGCAGCAACGCCAGCACGAAGCTGACCGCCAGCGCCAGCAGTAACACCGCCAGGGTTTGACGGCGCCGGGACCGGCGCTGCTCGAGCTGTTGATCCAGCAGCACCATTTCAGTTCCCATAACGAATCACTCGCTTAGAAATCCACGCCCTTGCGCGCGCTAATGCCGGCTTGGAAGGCGTGTTTGACCTCTTTGACCTCCGATACTGTGTCCATGATTTCTTGCAGGGCGCTACCGCCGCCTCGGCCGGTCACTACCAGGCTTTGGCTTAGCGGCCGGGCCTTGAGCGCCCCGACGACTTGCTGCTCGTCCAGATAGGAGAATGCCAGCATGTAGGTGAGCTCATCGAGCACCACCAGATCGTAACTGGCGTCCGAGAGCATGATTTCGGCCTGGGCCCAGGTGCGCTTGGCGGCGGCTATGTCGCCGCTTCGGTCCTGGGTGTCCCAGGTAAAGCCGGTGCCCATTTGGTAAAGGGTCACTAGCGGGCACTGCTCGCGCAGGTACATTTCCTCACCCGACAGTTGTTCGCCTTTAATAAATTGCACCACGCCGACTTTCTGGCCATAGCCCAGAGCGCGCATCACCATGCCGAAGGCGGAGCTGGATTTGCCTTTGCCATTGCCGGTGAGCAGCACCGAGACGCCCCGCTCGACATTGGCCTCGGCGATGCGGGCGTCGACCTTGGCCTTCTGCTTTTTCATCGCCGCTTCATGGCGGGCGTTTTTGTCCTGATCGTCGGTCATAGTAAGCCTTTAAAAACTCAACTCCACGCCAGCGTAACCGGCTGGTCCGGAAGTGTTGTAGTTGGGTACCTCAACATACTCTTGATCGAAAATGTTTTCGCCCCGCACATAGACCACAACGCCTTCGAAGGCTTGATAACGGGCACTGGCATTGACCACCTCGTAATCGTTCAGCTTAACGTCGCCCTCGTAGCGATCCCGTGAGCTGCGCCAGTTCAGCGCCAAGGTCAAAGTATCGATAGGCATAAAGCGCAAGCCTATATTGGCCAAATGCTTGGGCTGGCGCGAGCGCGGGTTGCCGTCGTCGGCTTCGGTATCGACATAGGTGTAGTTGGTGTCAACCGCCAAATATTCGCTCAGCGGCAGCTCGGCAATCAGCTCCAGACCGCGCGACTCGCTTTCCTGCTCGCCTTGAAGATAGCCGCTGTAGGCCACCATATCGAAGTATATTTCGTCTTCGATGCGCTGCTCGAACAACACCGCTTCCAGGCGCAAGCCATCGTTGCCGTAGTATTCCACGCCCAGATCAAAGCCGATACTTTCTTCCTGACTCAAGCTGCCCAGAGTCGGGTTGTTTTGCTGGCGGTTGTAGTCGATTTCAAACAGGCTGGGAGCGCGAAAGCCGGTACCCAGGCTGGTTTTTAACTTTATTGTGCCAGTGACTAACTGCGGCAACAGATAAGCACCGCTCAAACGGTAGCTGGTGTTGCCGCCAAAGTCGTCGTTGTCGTCGTGGCGCACACCGGCTGTGAGATAAAACTGGCCCGCATAGTCGCCCTGGTATTCCAGATAGACGCCGCTCTGGTCCCGCTCCAACTCAAGTACCTGGTCGGTGCGCTGCTCCAGGCCATAGACCAGGCCATGCGCCTCAGCCAGTTGGACGTTGCCGTTTAGCTCCCACTTGGCGATTTCGCCGCGGGTGTAATAAGAGGCATTGCCAGCGGCGTAGTTGGTGCGCTCCACATTGGTTTTGGAGTAGGCCAAAGTATTGTCGCCATGCTCGGTGTCATGGGCCAGACTGACCCGCAGGTTGCTTTGGTCGAATTGCTCCACGCAGTCATCAATAAACGGAAAGCTGCAGCGATCGAATTCAGACTCGGCATCGGTATCTCTGGAAACCGCTTGCAGGCGCAAGGTCTCGGTTAGGTTCCAGCCAGCGCGGCCGTGCAGAGTGGTGTTTTCGTAGCCGTCGGCGTCACCGGTTGGATCGTCGATGCGAGCGTTGAAACCGTCGGTGTTGGCGCGCGCCGCGGACAGATAAAAATCGCCCTGATCGTTGCCGCCACTCACATAGCCGCTGTGTTGCTGGCTGTCGTAGCGGCCGGTCTCGGTGCTCACGCCGCCTTCGAAACCTTTGGTGACTCGATCGGTGGAGATGTTCAACACCCCGCCGGCATCGGCGCCGTACATCATGCCTTGAGGGCCGCGCAATAATTCAACCCGGGTGACGCCGGCATTGAGCAAATGGTGAATCTGGCTGCTGGCCTGAGTGCCGGTTGGGTCGGAAATCTCCACTCCGTCGACCCGCACCAGGGTGCGAAACCCCGCTTCGCCGCGCACACTGACCGAGCTGGCTTTGCCCATACCGCCGGTATTGGCGACCGAGACCGAGGGCATGGTGCGCAGAGCGTCGGCCAAGGACTGAAAACCGAGAATTTCGAGTTCGGCCTCGTCGAGTACCGCCACCGAGGTGCCCAGTTGGCGCAGTGGCATTTCGGTGCGCGAGGCCACTACCACCATGGTTTCAAGTTTTTGATTGCTGGCGATTGGACTGGCATCAGTGGAAGTTTGAGCCTGAGCCGGCAAGCCAAAGCTGGCGGCCAGAATGGCGCTGGAAAGAATAGATTTATACACGGTCAACCCCTGAAAAATAGCTAATGACGGGATCGAGTGGAGGAGAAGCAAAGCGACGCAATAGGGCAAGTGCCCGGCGCGATAAGAATTGCTGGATGGTAGCCCTCCGCTCCATCAACTTAAGCCGCACCGATTTTTCGCTGCGGCGTTTTGATAGAGGCCGGTATCGGGCTTACAGAGGGGCGAGGCGCCTAAACTCTGATCACCGTTGCG
>CAZKCY010000277.1:0-4128 GCA_964551155.1 uncultured Marinimicrobium sp.
ACCGACGAAATCATCAAGCAGGAAATCCCGGTCTATCTCGACATGGACAACCGCGGTCGCGGCATCCGCCCCGGTCGCAATGAACTGGAGTCGGTCAATAAGCCCGTTTCGGTGGGTAATGTTCTGGTGCGTCCCGGCGATGTGATTGTCGCCGATGGCGATGGTGTAATAGTTGTGCCGCGCCAGCACGCCAAGGAAGTCGCTGAATACGCCCATGAAATCCTCAAAAAAGATAAAGCCGCCAGGCGTAGCTTGTACGAACAAATGGATCGGCCCTTGGATCAAACGGTTCAGTAACTGACGCCAGCCTATTGGTATAAGACCCGCGCTTTCGCTAGCGTGGGTCTTGGTTATTTATCTATCGCAGTTATATCGAAAGAAGAAAACACTATTTGGTGCCCGGCGCTTTCCGGGCGTATCATCGGACCCAAGTTAAGCCCTGGGCGCCATAAAAGACTTGGCCTCCTGGGCTGTAGCCTTTCAAAACGTTAACCAGGAGGTTAGTTAGATGACACTAAGATTAGGTGATACCGCTCCGGACTTTACCCAGGACTCCAGCGAAGGTTCGATTTCTTTTCACGACTGGCTGGGCGATAGCTGGGGTGTGTTGTTTTCGCACCCGGCAGATTTCACGCCGGTGTGCACCACCGAGCTGGGCTTGACCGCCAAGCTGAAAGACGAATTTGCCAAGCGCAACGTCAAAGCCCTGGCTTTGAGCGTCGATCCGGTGCAATCCCACACCGACTGGATTAAAGACATCAATGCCACTCAGGGTTGCGAGGTCAACTTTCCGATTCTGGCGGACGCCGATCGCAAGGTGTCGAATCTCTACGACATGATCCACCCCAACGCCAATGACACTTTGACGGTGCGTTCGCTGTTTGTGATCGACCCCAAGAAAAAGGTTCGTCTGATCATTACCTATCCGGCCAGTACCGGGCGCAACTTTGACGAAGTACTGCGGGTGATAGACTCCTTGCAGTTGACCGACAACCATAAGGTGGCGACCCCGGGCAATTGGAAATCGGGTGAAGACGTGGTAATCGTGCCGTCGCTGAAAGACGAGGCCGAGATCAAAGAACGCTTTCCCAAAGGCTATAAAGCGGTCACGCCTTACCTGCGTATGACTCCCGATCCGCGCCGATAACAAGCTTGCGGATCGCCCACCGATTTATTTCGGCGGGCTCCGATAGGCGGCGTCCGTTGGTGGAATCAGGTCGCCGTCTTCATCCAGCTCCGGATAGGCAAGGCCGTGCTTGTCGCAATAGCGCGCCATATCCGGCTGGGCCCATCGAAATAGCGTCGCTTTGTAGACATCGTCCTCCGGCGCCAATCGCTCATAGAGGCCGGCCTGCAGGCGCTGGTGCATGGCTTCCTGCAGAATGATTCCCGCCGCCACGCTGACGTTGTAACTCTCCACCATGCCGATCATCGGAATGCTCAGGTGCACATCGGCCTGCTCGCTGGCGTAGTCGCTCAAACCGGTTTTTTCCGCGCCCATCACCAGCGCAAAAGGTCGGGTGTAGTCGGCCTCTCTATAGGGCACTGCGCGCTCGGACCAGTGGGCCGCGTAAAGCGCAAAACCTTTGTCGCGCAAAAAGTTTATACCTTCCTGGATACTTGAATGAATCACCCGGCCGGTAAAGCGCCCGCTGCCGCCGGCGGTGTTGTGATACACCAGATGGCCGCGCTCGGGTTTTACCATATGAATTTCGGGAATGCCCACGGCATCGGCGCTGCGCAATATTGCGGAAATATTCTGCGCCTTGTGGACCTGATCGGTCAGCACCGTCATATCCGTCTGACGCTGGCGCAGTACCTGTTTGAATTTTTCGAAGCGGGAACGGCTCATTGAAATCGAATCTTTGATTTAGCTGTTGAGTTCCCGCCGCAGCACATCCACCAGCGCCGCTATATGGTCGGGGCGGTCATTGAGCGCGGGAACATAGTGGTAAGTTTCTCCGCCGGCACTCGTAAAAACCTCCCGATTCTCCACCTCAAGCTCTTCCAGGGTTTCCAAACAGTCAGCGCTGAACGCCGGCGACAGTATGGCGATATGCTTGACGCCTTCTGTGGGTAACTTCTCCAGGGTTTCGTCGGTATAGGGCTTGAGCCATTCCGCCTTGCCGAAGCGGGATTGGAAGGTCGTCAGGCAGCGATCCTCTGCCAAGCCGAGCTTCTCCCGCACCAATCGAGTGGTCTTATGGCACAGGCAGTGATAAGGATCGCCGGCCATTAAATAGCGTTTGGGAGTGCCGTGGTAGGAGAACACAATTTTATCGGGCATGCCCTGTGCGCTGATATGCTCCTGCAGGCTTTGGGCCAGAGCGTCGATATAGAGCGGATTGTCGACATAACCGTTGATAAAGGACAGCGATGGCACCCAGCGCCAGCTTTGCAGCTCCTTGGCAAGGGCGTCAAACGTGGAGCCGGTGGTAGCTGCCGAGTACTGAGGGTAGAGCGGCAACACAATAATTCGGCGCAGCCCAAGCTCCTGAAACTCCCTCAGCGCTTTGGCGATCGACGGATTGCCGTAACGCATGCCCAGCTTGACGATCGCTTGCTCGCCGAGCGCCTGCTGCACAGCTTCGGATTGGCGCTTACTGATCGCCAATAGCGGCGAGCCGTCATCGGTCCATACGCTTTTATACAGGGCGGCGGATTTCTTCGGGCGAATGCGCAAAATAACCCCGTGCAAAATCGGCAGCCAGGCCAGGCGCGGAATTTCAATCACCCGCGGATCCGAAAGAAACTCCGCCAGATAACGACGCAGGGCTTTGGGGGTGGGAGCGTCGGGCGTTCCGAGATTGGTCAGCAGCACGCCCACTTTTTGTTGCTCGCGGCGGGCTTGAGCGTCGGGCTGGTGAAAACGTTCTTCGACGGTCGCTTCGTCGTTGATGGCGCGGTAGTTACTCATGCGGCATTTGGCTCCTTAATCCAGGCACTGAAAATACCCGCTTGAACGCGAGAATACCAGCCTTGAGAAGTTTGAAATCGGTTTATTTTCCGATTGATCCCGGCCGCTGCATCAAACGTAATCTGATCTTGAAATCGCCAATTGGATAGCATTGATGAGCGCCTCTGAAAAAACTGAAATTTTGTACTTCGACGGCAGCTGTCCGCTCTGCCAAAGTGAGATGCGCAGCCTGCGGAAACACAAAAGCTCGGCCTTAACACTGGTTGATATTCACAGCGTTAAGCACCTGGATGCGATTCAGCGCGAGGCGCTATTGCGTCGACTGCATCTGCGTTTGCCAGATGGCAGCTGGCTTGTTGGGGTGGATGCGAGTGTCAGGGCCTGGTCGCATACTCGCTGGGGCTGGCTGTTAAAACCGCTGCGCTGGCCATTGCTAGGGCCACTGGTGGAATTTGTCTACCGCCATTGGGCCGACCGGCGCTATCAACGCCGCTATGGCTGTGAATCTTGTGGAGGGAGTGAGCAATGACACATAACCGGGAGTTCGAGCCTTCTTTGATCAAGAGGGCTTTGGTGATCAGTATTGCAGACCAGAGTTTTTATCTGGGGGGTTATACCGACGAACCAGAAGGTCAGAGTGAAACCATAGATCTAGTGCGCGACACTAAGGGGCGACCCAAAAGGTTTGCCAGCCTAACACAAGCCAAGGATTGGTTTGAGCAGCAGGGAGCGGAGCGCGCCTGGCTGGTGATGCAGACGCCGTATGACGAGATGATCGGCAACGAATCGCTCTCCAGCAGCGAGCTGCCGATGATTCTGTCCAAAGAGGATGATTAGCCGCAGAACAGGCTCGCCCACTGTTTAAAAAGGTGTGTATGTTCAGTGTGCTTTTTTTAACAATGGGGCAGGCTTTGGCGATCTTCCTTCAGGACACGCCGTAAACCCGGTCCCCTTTGCGCTCCCGGCGCTTCGGGACACTTCCCACATCCATGTGGGGCGTCCATGTAGGTTCGCCTGCCGAAGCGTCGGACCGAACCTCCCTGCTGGAGACGGTCCTGAAGAAAGCTCCCCAAACCCTACTGACGTAAGGCACTTCGTAGAGAAAGATAATATCGAGTTTAGAAGGGGTTTAAAGCTTAGAGGCACCCGCTGGACCGTAGGCGTTGGGTAAGGGGCTCGGAGACCTTGCGCCGACAGGACGTCGGCGCAGA
>CAZKCY010000278.1:0-3294 GCA_964551155.1 uncultured Marinimicrobium sp.
TTTATCGAGCAGCATCTGCAACCAGAGGAGGGCTCTCGCCAGCTCTCCTTCGAGCAGAAGCAACTGGCGGTGGCCGCGCTTTTGATTGAAGTGGGTACCGCCGACCAGATGCTCGACTCGCAGGAAATGGCTTCTCTGCGCGCCATTCTGGAGCGCAAGTTCAACCTCAGTCGAGCACGTCTCGACGAACTCAGCGAACTGGCCCTGTCGGAGCAGACCGACGCCACCTCCTTGCATCAGTTCACCCATTTGGTAAATCGCGACTGCGACTTGCAGGAGAAATACCAGCTGGTGGAAGCCATGTGGGAAGTAGCCTACGCCGACGGCGAGCTGGATAAATACGAAGAAGCCCTGATACGCAAAGTAGCGGATTTGATTTACCTGCCGCATACTCAGTACATCAAGGCCCGCAACACAGTGCGCGACCGACTGCAGCACTAACAAGTCGGCAACACACAACGAAAAACGGTGAAAGGTCTTAGGCCTTTCACCGTTTTTTTTCGGCGGAGTTTCGAAGAGCAGCTCCCTTCCCTTCTATCCAGCCAAAAAAAAGCCAGCGACCTAAGTCACTGGCTTTTGGTGCTACCGCGCCAAGCAGCTTGCCTAGGCGGCGCTTACTTGAGCGCTTCGTCGGGCTCGATCGCGGTCGGATCCAGCTCGGTGCGGCGCGCGCCCAGATCACTCTCAATCTGATTTTCCACCGACTTGTTGATTCTGTAGAAGAACAACAGACCGCAGGCAATGAAGAACGGAATCGAGGCGAACACGCTCATGGTCATCTTGATGCCGTGAATCGAATCCATAGTTTGCTCGGTGGCGCCACTCTCATAGCCGTAAAGCGCCAGACAGGTT
Organism: uncultured Marinimicrobium sp.; assembly: GCA_964551155.1. GTDB lineage: Bacteria > Pseudomonadota > Gammaproteobacteria > Pseudomonadales > Cellvibrionaceae > CAZKCY01. The sequence continues at coordinate 853 of CAZKCY010000278.1, forward strand.
ACCACCAAGGTACCCCCAAGGGTCAGACCGCCCTTCAGGCCCAGAATCATGGCCGAGAAAATCACCGCGGTGGCGCGGCGGTGGTTTTTCCACTCGGAGTAATCCGCCACGTCTGCCGTCATCGCCCAGAGCAACGGAATGGTAATACCGTAGAAGAAGCCGTGCATGATCTGGGAGAGGAACATCCAATTAACACCGTCGCGCGGAATGATCACGAAGACCAGCAGGAACAAAGTCGACACGAACAGCGCCGAACCGAACACATCGCGCTTACCGAAACGGTCGGCCAGAGGTTTGGCAAAGCCTATGCCCACTACCATCATGATAATGCCCGCACCATTAAACAGCGCAAAAGCAGAGGCATCAGGCTCTTCCGGCCACTCAAAGTTCGGCCAAATTTCCTGAATGTTGGCGATTAGGCCGGTGAAACCAATATTGCTCAGGAAATTCGCCAGATCAGCCTGGGTGGCGTAATACTTGAAGTAGTACACATAGGTACCACCCTTCAGAGCAAGGTTGGTGAAGATCATGATGGTGACAAACAGCATGATGATCCAAGGCACGTTTCTCAGCAGATCGCCCAGATCCTGCGCGATGGTGCTGGTTTCGCTCTTCTTCTCAATGACCCGCTCGCGCGTGGTCCAGAAAGTAATCAAGAAGCAGATAACCCCGGCGACCGCGAAAATGGTCATGATCTTTTCAAAGCCGACCGCTTCGTCGCCGCCGCCGAGTACCAACACCAGCGGGCGCAGCAAGACTTGCACAATAAACTGAGCCGCCATCACCGCCACAAAGCGGTAGCTCGACAAGCTGTTGCGCTCGCTCATCTTGCCGGTCAGTACGCCGCTAAGCGAGGAATAAGGCAAGTTGTTAGCGGTATAAAGCAACATCAGACACAAGTAGGTCGCGAAGGCGTAAACCACCTTGGCGTTGTAGCTCATATCGGGAGTGGTAAAGGTTAGCAGTACCATGACACCGAACGGCACGGACGTCCAGAGAATCCAGGGACGGTAGCGGCCCCAGCGGGTGCGGGTGCGGTCGGCAATCATGCCCATGACCGGCGCGAACAGAACGCCGCCGATAATACCGCAAGTGGCAATTACCCACTGGGCGGTACTGGCTTCAAGCTTATAAACGTCGGTGTAATAGTAGGCGATGAAGGTGACGAGGGTCTGGAACACAAGGTTGGCGGCCAGATCGCCCAGGCTGTAGCCAATCTTCTCTTTAACTGACAGTACGTGCGAGTGATTTTCCATAGCGCTCAGGTTCTTATTGTGAGTCGTTAACATTAAAGGGCTGCGCAATATTGAGCGCTGCGCCCTCATACCACTAAAGCGGCTTAAAGCCTCCCGGGCCCAAATTGCCGCTTTTTTACCCTCGTATCGCCGGAGCCAGCGTTCCTAGTGAAATCTATTAATATAGTTAAATTCACTATAAGGCGGCGAGTATAAACCGATACTTCCGCTTCCAGCAAACCTATTCCGCCACTTTAACCCAATTTTAACCTCGCTGGACATCCCTTCGGCTTACCGGTGAAACAAAGACATTAATTGCCCAAAAGGCTGCCAATTGCTACCATTCCCACCCCTTGAATGGCGTTCAGCTCCAAGCCAGTCAGTCCCTTTTTTCTCCAGCATTTCAACCCTTAATAGAGTCGCCTATGTCCGCCGATTTTCGCTCTGCGAGCTTGACCCAATTGGGTCACCACGACGAATTTGTCCAACGCCACATAGGCCCGGACAGCCAGCAGGCCCAGGCCATGCTGCGCGAACTGGGGCTGGAGAGCCTGGAACAGCTGATGGAGCGCACCATCCCGGCCCAGATTCGCCAGAACGAACCCCTGGCGCTGGGCGAAGCCATGACCGAGCACAGCGCCCTAGCGAAGCTGAAAGAAATCGCGGGCAAGAACAAGTTGTTCAAAAACTACATCGGCATGGGCTATTACGACACCCAGGTGCCGCCGGTAATTCTGCGCAACGTGCTGGAAAACCCGGGCTGGTACACCGCTTATACCCCCTACCAACCCGAAATCGCCCAGGGCCGGCTGGAAGCGCTGCTCAACTTCCAACAGATGATCATGGATTTGACCGGCATGGAAATGGCCAACGCCTCCATGCTCGACGAAGGCACGGCGGCGGCCGAAGCCATGGCCATGTGCAAGCGCCAGAACAAGAAAAGCCAGTCCAACGTATTTTTTGTCGATATCAACACCCATCCCCAGACTCTGGCGGTGGTACACACCCGGGCCGAGCATTTTGGCTTTGAAATAGTGGTGGCCGAGCCGGAACAGCTACCCAAAACCGACTGTTTTGGCGCCCTGCTGCAGTACCCAGGCTCCACCGGCCAGCTGCGCGATTTGACCGAGATTATCGACGGCGCTCACGCCAATAACGCCCTGGTGGTGGTGGCGAGCGACCTTATGGCTTTAATGCTGCTCAAATC
>CAZKCY010000278.1:3304-4122 GCA_964551155.1 uncultured Marinimicrobium sp.
CAGCAACCAGCGCTTCGGCGTGCCCATGGGCTTTGGCGGCCCCCACGCCGGTTTCTTCGCCTTCCGCGATGCCTACAAGCGTTCGGCCCCCGGCCGACTGATCGGGGTATCGGTGGACAAGCGCGGCAAGCCCGCGCTGCGCATGGCCATGCAGACTCGCGAACAGCACATCAGACGCGAGAAGGCCAACTCCAATATTTGCACCTCCCAGGTGCTGCTGGCAGTGGTCAGCGTCTGCTACGCCATTTACCACGGACCCCAAGGCCTGAAACGGATTGCCGAGCGCATTCACCGTTACGCCGGTCTGGTGGCCGAAGGCTTGAAATCTAAAGGCTTCGAGCTGCAGCACGACAGCTATTTCGACACCATAGTGGTTAAGCTCGGCAGCGCCAAGAAGCAAAACGGCATTTATCAGGCCGCCCTCAGCCAGGAGATCAACCTGCGGCGGGTGGGCGAAGACGCGCTGGGGATCAGCCTGGATGAAACCACCACTCTGGAGGACATCAACCCGCTGCTCAATGTGTTCTGCGCCGGTGACCACGCTCTGAATTTAAACGAGTTAGACGCCGAGCTAAGCAGTGGTCTTCTGCCGGCGGGCATTCCCACCGCCCTTGAGCGCACCGATGCGGTAATGACTCACCCGGTATTCAACAGCTACCAGAGCGAGACCAACATGCTGCGCGACCTGCGCCGCTTGGAGGGCCGCGACATAGCCTTGAATCACTCTATGATCCCGCTCGGTTCCTGCACCATGAAGCTGAACGCCACCGCCGAAATGATTCCGGTCACCTGGCCCGAGTTCGGCAAGCTGCACCCCT
>CAZKCY010000279.1:0-4120 GCA_964551155.1 uncultured Marinimicrobium sp.
GTAGGTGACCTGGTCCTGAACCACCTGCGGGGCCTGGCCCGGAAAACTGGTTTTGACGATCACCTGAACGTCGGACAGGTCGGGGATCGCATCCACCGGCGTGGTGCGCGCGGCGTAAAAGCCCCAACCGGCTAGGATCAGACTGGCAATTAGAACCAGAGCGCGGTTGTGAACCGACCAGCGAATCACCGCGGCGATCATGGCTGACCTCCGTTATGGTCGGAGTGATCTACCTCGCTGTGGTCCATTTCGCTGTGACCCATATCCGAGTGGTCCGGTTCGTCGTCCGTGGGCCGCCAGGCGCGCACTTCAAAACCGCCGCCTGTCGCTGGAGCCAACAGCAATTCGACTGGCTGCTCGATTGGCAGCTGTTCCAGGTTTAGCTCTTTACCAGCGCTAAAGCCCATGGCCATTGCCGGCCAGTCCCAAGCCGGTACCGGATCGTGATATACATTGAGATTGCCGTCCTCGGCATCGATGCTTTTGACTACCGAGTCCACCCACTGGGGTTGTCTGCCCTCGGCCGGCTGGCTTTCGTCGCCGCCACCCTCGTCAGCGCGAGTTTCGATTCGGTCCAGCTCGGCATCGATGCTGGATTCGGAGTCGATCAGGAATTGGGCATTGGTCACTACCCGGTCGCCGGGCTCCAGACCCGCCAGGATTTCGATGCGCGCACCGTTGCTCAACCCGGTCTCCACCTTCACGGAGCGGAACACCTCCGGCTCTATCTGGCGCACTACCCGGGCGCCGGCGCCGGTGTAGATCACCGCGCTGCGCGGCACGGTCAGTATCTGGTCGCGCTGTCGGGTGTCGACCCGGGCACGCAGGTACATCTGCGGCTGAAGCGCCATATCCTGGTTGGGGAGTTTCAGGCGCAGGCGCAAAGTTCGGTTGTCGGCATTGAGGACAGGGTAGATATAGTCCACTTGCGCGCGCCATTCGCGTCCGGGAAAGGCGTCGCTGGTCAGCGTGACCGGCTGGCCTTGGGTGATCAGCGATGCCTGTTGCTCGAACACTTCTGCAATCACCCAGATATCCTCAAGCGAGCCGATCGACATAAGGTTCTGGGGCAGATCGACGAAATTGCCCTCGCGCACGCCCAGGTTGACCACAAAGCCGTCGCGATTGGCGTAGTAGTGCAGCTTCTCCCGCACCTGGCGGGTTTCTTTGAGGCGCTCGATTTCGCGCTCGCTCACGCCTTTGGCCCGCAGTTGTGACAAAGAGGAGTTGGCCTGGGCCGATCGGCCACTCTCCAAGCCTTGCAGGTATTCGCGCTGAATGTTGATGATTTCCGGCGAATAGAACTCGAACAGCTTTTGCCCGGCTTTGACCGGGTCGCCCTCGGCAGCCACCGACAGCTCCGAGATCCAGCCGGTCGCCCGAACGTGAAAGTGCTGCACCGTGTCCTGATTGACTTCGACATAGGCGACGGTTTCCACCGGTACCGAAAACTCGCCCAGGGTCGCTTCACCCAGGGTCAGGCCGAGGTTTTGCTGCACGGCCGGCTGGATGCGGACGTCGCCGGGGACGCTGGCCTGATCCTCGGCGTAGACCGGCACCAGATCCATGCCCATGGGGGACTTGCCGGGCTGATCGCGCTTGTAGCTGGCATCCATGGGCGCGACCCAGTACAGGGGTTCGCGCTCTTCTGAGTTGCCGTTACTGCCTTCAGCGCTGGCCGAGCTCGGCTCGGCATCGGAGAAAAATTTCGGAGCCAGCACACCGGCGGCGAAGCTGACCAAGGCGACGCCAATAAGCGCCACCGAGATAAGGGATTTGTTCATAACACCTGCTCACAGAAAATGGAAAATACGCGTCGCGCGGACGCAACTGTCCTGTGTCAGGCGGAAATGGGAGGCCGTAGGAAGTCGAACAAGGCCGCTTGGCGGCTGGCGAGCGGTTGCTCGGAGAGGGCTTTAACCCGCGGCTTAACGGTCAGGCTATGCTCGCTGGCTAGGGTAAAAACGCTGGAGCAGGACCCGGGGCAGCAGTTGCACTGGGAGTCACAGTCCGAGAGGGGATCGGAGGCTTCAGTGTTCATTAAATGGTGCTCAGCGACCATATCGCTCATTACCATTTCGTGACAGGGCTCTGGAGCGATATCCGGCACGCTTTGATAGGCACTCACTACCCCTGCCGTTAACAGCAGCAGCGTTGAAAAGACGACTTTCAACAGTGAGTGACGCATAGATCCGAAGCCAGACTGGGTTGATAGGCTGCTAGTGTATCACTTGTCGAGCAAAGCGAAAGTTTAACGGAGCCCTGCTTGGACCTCGACACCTTATCCAAGTTGCCCTTATGCCGAGAAAAGATAAAACAACAAAAACTAAGATTTTTTTTGAAATGTCGGATTTCTTTCCTAGACTAAAAAGGCGGTCGCTCAAGAACCGCGCCTGAAGAACTTCCCCAGGGTGGAGGATATGACCCAAAACCTCAGTTCAGTGGTTGCCGAATATTGGGCCATCGGATTTTTCGTGCTCGCGGTATTTGGGCTCTGCACCTTTATGATTCTCGCCTCATGGCTGCTGGGCGGGCGCAGCCAGGGGCGCAGCAAAGATTTACCCTTTGAGTCGGGCATTCTCGGCGCCGGCAGCCCGCGGCAGAAGTTTTCGGTGAAGTTCTATCTGGTCGCGATGTTGTTCGTGATTTTCGATCTCGAAGCGGTGTTTCTGTTCGCCTGGGCGATTTCGCTGCCGGAATCCGGCTGGCCCGGCTTTGTGGCGGCCGCCATTTTCATTTTTATTCTATTGGCGGGTCTGGTTTACGACAGCCGCGTCGGCGCTCTGGACTGGGCGCCCAAGCGAGCGCGCTCCAAGCGCGTTTGAACCGCAATTTTTCTCGAGTCGTAACGCTCTGTCATTAAGGTTGATTTGCGAGGCTCGATTTTCGAAATCAAATTTTTATCGGAGGTACCGGTGTCCTACACGCTAACTCGAGCCGATGGGTCTAAGGCCAAGCCCGACGATGCCTACCCACTGGGCGAGCGCAGCCAGGTCGACGATCCGATGAAGCAACAGCTAGAGCGCAACGTGTTTACCGGCAAGCTCGAAGAGGTGCTCAAATCGGGTGTCAACTGGGGCCGGAAGCATTCACTCTGGCCCTACAACTTCGGGCTCTCCTGTTGTTATGTGGAGATGACTACCGCCTTTACCGCGCCCCACGATGTGGCCCGCTTTGGCGCCGAAGTGATTCGCGCCTCGCCGCGCCAGGCGGATTTTATGGTCATCGCCGGCACCTGCTTTATCAAAATGGCCCCGGTTATTCAGCAGCTTTACGATCAGATGCTGGAGCCCAAGTGGGTGATTTCGATGGGCTCCTGCGCCAACTCCGGCGGTATGTACGATATTTATTCGGTGGTTCAGGGGGTGGATAAATTTCTGCCGGTGGATGTGTACATTCCCGGCTGCCCGCCGCGGCCCGAGGCTTTCTTGCAGGGTCTGCAATTATTGCAGGATTCGATTCAGGAAGAGCGTCGGCCCCTGTCCTGGGTCATCGGCGATCAAGGCGTTTATCGGGCCGAAATGCCCTCGCAGCGGGAGAAAAACCGCGACTGGCGCATCGAGACCACCGAACTTCGCAGCCCGGACAGCTTGTAACCCGAAAGAATTCAAATAAATCCGTGTTCGCTCAAGGCAGAGATTGCTAATGAACTCAGTCACATCGCCGGAAAGCTCCTACACAAATCAGGAGACCCAGGCCCTGCTTGAAGAGCTCAAGCGGGAGCTGGGCGATGCGGCTGTCGTTACCGAGCAGCAAACCCGCACTGGCATGCCGGTGCTTTGGGTGCAGCGCAATGCGCTGCTCAAAGTGTTGGATTTTATGCGCAATCTGGAACGGCCTTTCTCGATGCTGTTCGATCTGTCCGCCATTGACGAGCGGCTACGCAGTCATCGGGATGAGTTGCCGGCGTCGGACTTTACGATCTTCTATCACCTGGTTTCCATAACGCGCAACAGCGATTTGATGCTCAAAGTCGCGCTCGACAAAACCGATTTGAAACTCCCCAGCGCCACGGAAATATTCGCCAACGCCAACTGGTACGAGCGCGAAGTCTGGGACATGTTCGGAGTTGAATTCTCCGGTCATCCGCATCTGACCCGCATCCTGATGCCGCTTACCT
>CAZKCY010000280.1:0-4107 GCA_964551155.1 uncultured Marinimicrobium sp.
TCGGCCTTCGCTCACGCACTCAGCTTACCCGCAAGATCTTCGAGAGTGCCGACAAGCTGATCGCGGCCGGCTGTTTCTGCATCGGCACCAATCAGGTGGATTTGAAGGCCGCCCAAGAGCACGGCGTGGCGGTATTCAACGCGCCTTTCTCCAACACCCGATCGGTGGCGGAGCTGGTGCTGGCCGAAGCCATACTGCTATTGCGCGGCATTCCGGAAAAGAACGCCGCCTGCCACAGAGGCGGTTGGATGAAGTCGGCGGCCGGCTCCTACGAGATTCGCGGCAAAACCCTGGGGCTGGTGGGCTATGGCTCCATTGGTAGCCAGCTGAGCGTTTTGGCCGAGGGCCTGGGCATGAAGGTCTGCTTCTACGATGTAGTGCCCAAACTGCCGCTCGGCAACGCCCTGCAGGTGCACAGCCTGGAAGCATTGCTGAATCAGTCCGACATCGTCAGCCTGCATGTGCCCGAAACCCACTCCACCCGCAACATGATCGGCGCTGCTGAGTTGGCCCAGATGAAACAAGGCGCGATCTTGATCAATGCCTCGCGCGGTACCGTAGTGGATATAGACGCCTTGGCCGACGCCCTGAAAAACAAGTTGCTGGCCGGCGCGGCCATAGATGTATTCCCGGTAGAGCCGAAAGGCAATGACGACGAGTTCGTCAGCCCGCTGCGGGAATTTGACAATGTGATTCTCACCCCCCATATCGGCGGTTCGACCGTCGAAGCCCAGGCCAATATTGGCGTGGAAGTGGCGGAAAAGCTGATCAAATACTCCGACAACGGCACCACCACCGGCTCGGTCAACTTCCCCGAAGTGGCGCTGCCCGGTCACCCGGATGCGCACCGGCTGCTGCACGTGCACGCCAACGTTCCCGGGGTGCTCTCGGCCATCAACCGGGTGTTTTCGGACAACAACATCAACATCGCGGCCCAGTATCTGCAGACCAACGAGAAAGTGGGCTATGTGGTGCTGGATATTTACTCCGCCTACAGTCCTCAGGCTCTTGAGCAGCTGCGCCAGATTGAAGGCACCATTCGCTGTCGGGTTCTCTTTTAAGGCGGGGAACGGGGAACGGGGAACGGGGAACGCAAGATGATGGGAGCGGTCAACCTGCTCTTTCAATCTTTTCCCGTCCTGTCGAACCAGTCGGCAATCGCCTCGAACAGCGGCCGGCGATACTCCTCGCTTTCGCCCACCAAGTGATGAAAGGCCCCGTCGATAGTCGCCAAGCGGCTGTTGGGAAGCTTCTGCCGAATGCGCATCAGGTTGTAATGCCAGTCTACGGTTTTGTCGCCGGTGCCCTGAACCACCAACAAAGCTTTATCCAGGCTTGGGCAGCGCCGTAATTTGGCGTCCCATGCCTTCATAGCGCCGACCCATTTCACCGGCAAATACTTAGGCTGCAGCCCATCCTCCTGGCTCAAAAAGCGGTTGAACGCCGGGTCGTGGCTGTTATCGATGAATTTGCGCGGCACCCGCTTGATCCAGGGCTTGAGCAGCCAGTAGATCAGCCGGCTCAAGCGCCAGGCGCGAGGCAGCACCAGTGGGGCGCAGAGTGCGATTTTGTCCAGCCGGGCGGGGTCGTAACGCCAGAGATAATTGAGCACCACCGCCCCGCCGGTACTTTGCGCCAGACAGTGCCAAGGCTTGGGCAGCAACTGGGAAGCGGCGTTTAACAGCTCGTGCAGCACATCGGTATAGCGATCAAAAGAATCAATGCTGGCGCGCTCGCCGCTGCTCAGGCCATGGCCGGGTAAATCGAACGCCAGCACCGCCAAACCCCGCTCTATGCCAAAGCGCAGTGCAGCGCCATAAAGCCCCACGTGATCGTAGTAGCCGTGCACCACTACCAGTGTGCCTTTGGGGTTTTCGGGCAGCCAGTAATGGCTGGCAATCTCAAAACCAGCCGCTTCGATTTTGCCAAAGCCGTGACGAAGATTTGGGTATTCGCTCTCTAGGTTGATCGCGTAGTAGTCCAGATAAGCCTGCACAGGTTTCGCATCGACCCAGGCGCAATCGGCTTTCGGATCGAACGCCAGGAGCGGTAGCTTATCGGCCACTTCAGTAAACTGCGGATTGCTCAAAATCATCTCTCCTGCGCAACTGTGAAGCCCAGTGTAGCAAAATAGGTCAGCGACGGAGTGCTGCGGAACGAGCGCAAGAAAAAGCCGGCTGGAAGCGCTCCAGCCGGCTTTGGCGGTTCTAGCCCTACTCCGCTAGCTATTCTTCTGTAGGAGCCGACCAGGCTTGCAGAGCGCCGGTGACAAACACCAGCGGTGCGTTCCAGTTGAGGGTCACTTCGTTGGTGGAGTAACTGCACCAGTCGTCCACATACGCCTTGGCTTTGGCTTCAGAACCGGCCGGGTAGTTGCCGGCACCGCAATCCGCCGGATAGTCGGTATTGGGGCCGCCTACCACAAAACCCGGTACCGGCTCGGCGATGCCGTCGGCGTAGGAGGCGCGGTGGTGCGGATCCATAGGGGTCTTGTCGCCGAAGCCGGTGACGTAGGAATAGTCGGTGGGGTTGCGGCCCAGGACATAATCCAGCAGCGACTGGGCAGCGTTTTTGTGGTCATCGTCGCCGCTCAGGCGAAAGCCCTGCAGCAGCATCATGGCCCGATTGAGCGCGTTGCTGTTGCTGCCCCAATAGAAATCGCCAGTGCTCATAGGCACCCGGTAGGCCGAACTGGCCCAGGCGCCGGCCAAGTCGTCGGCCAGATCCGTTATTCTCTGGTTGATGGCGGCAAGGTCTTCGGCAGCGAGGCCAGTCAAGTTGCCCTGGTCGGCATGAAAGGCCAGCGACATCCAGGCCAGGCCGCGGCTGTCGCCCCATCCGGGCACCCAGATAGCGATATCTTCGCTCTCGAAAGCCTGGTAATAACTGTCTTCGCCGGTGGTGATATAAAGCTCGGCGGCGGCCCAGGCAAAGTTGGAGCTGAGGTTACTGCCGCCGTATTCGCCGGTACTGACATCGCTGGGGTTGGTGAAAGAAACACTCGGGTTGGCCACCGCCCAATTCCAGGCGCTCTCAGCGGCGGTCAGCATTTGCGTGGACAGCTCCTCATTAATCGGCGCCCAGACGCGACTGGCTTGAGCCATAACGGCGGCGAAGTTCAGCGTCGCCGAAGTGCCTTTGCCAATCACATAGCGCTGGGCAGTGCCCTCGTGAGGCATAACCTCACCGGCGAAATTGAGCGTGGTCAGCTTGTGATAGACGCCGCCGTCGGTGTCCTGCATATCGAGCATCCATTCGATATTCCACCAGGCCTCGTCGAGGATATCGGGTATCTCGTTGGAGCTTTCGGGGATGTTCACGTCCAGCGCCGCGTAGTAGCCCGGAAACTGCTCGTATGCGGCCAGCAGGGTGTAGACCGATATGCCTGAATTAACCACGTACTTGCCGTGGTCACCGGCGTCGTACCAGCCTTTGGGTGCGCTGATCACATCACCTGCCTCCCGGTCACCATCGGCCGCGGAAGAGTGAATTTGGACGTTAGTATCCGGATGGCCGGCGGGTCGAGCCCAAATGCCAGCATGATCGGTTTCAAGTTCGAGACTGGCGCGATTGAAATAGTAGGCTTTGAGCGCAGCCTGGTTCAGGTCGCTGTAAACAGTGGCGGAAATCGAAAAGGGCTCTGAGTCGTCCAGGCCGGCCACGCGAATCTGGTATTCACCCAAATCGCTCAGGGCGGAAAAATCGGCGATCTTAACCCTTTCATTGGCCGGGTCCCATTCCGCTGCGGCACTCAGGCTGCCGGTATAGACTTCGGTGTCGGTGCCGGCTTCCACCACAATAAAGCTATCAGCGGGGACGTCGGGTACCACCGCCAGCTTCTGAGCGGCCGGTAAAAGGCCCAACTGATTCACCTTGATGGTGCCGGTTACCGGCTCTTCAGAGCTGGAACTGCTGGAAGTGTCTCCACCGCCGGAGCTCGAACCTCCGCAGGCCCCGAACATCAGGCCGACAAAGGCCAGAATCACAAGCCGAAACTTTGGGTGGGTCATGGCAGATCTCCGGTCTTTTTTGTAATTATGCATTATTATGTCGAGTCAGGTCGCAATGCCCGCCTCGGAGCCCTAGATTATAGAACGACAACCCTGC
>CAZKCY010000281.1:0-2335 GCA_964551155.1 uncultured Marinimicrobium sp.
CCAGATTGACCCCAAGGCCCTGGTGGAGATCCCCGACATCACCGCGCGCCTGAACGACCCGGACTTTGTGGTCTGGGATGCGCGCAGCCCGCTGGAATACCGGGGCGAGCGCCAAACCGCCCAGAAAAACGGCCACATACCAGGCGCGGTCAATGTCGAGTGGACCGAGTTGATGGACCACCACAAAGGCCTGCGCATTCGCGCAGACGCCAAAGAATACCTGGAGGCCAAAGGCATTACCGCCGATAAGCAAATAGTCACTCACTGCCAGAGCCACCACCGCTCGGGCTTTACCTATCTGGTAGGCAAGTCGCTGGGGTTGGATATCAAGGGCTACCATGGCTCCTGGGCCGAATGGGGCAACCACCCCGATACGCCGGTCGAGAAGGCTTGAACCCAGCCCAACTCCTGGCTCGCAACAGGCCTGGGGTGGGCAACAATTTCAGCGGCTGCTCTGGTAAAGCCAAAAATTTGCTCTAATATAGCCTTCATTCGTGTGTTTTCGACACCATCTCTGAAGCGCTCGTTTCGGTCATCCAAGTTTCTAAATAATCTGAGGTTATCTCCTTCTATGTCGCGTTTGCTAATTGTGGTTGAGTCCGAGCAGGACTGGGCACCCTACTTCCCCAGTAAACAAGTCATCACTTTCGACGATTACCTGCAACTCCCGCTCAGCAAAACCGACCGCACCCGGGTGATCAACCTGTGCCGCAAATTCGGCTACCTGAGCAAAGGCTACTATTGCTCACTGCTGGCCGAAGCCCGCGGTCACTCAGTGATCCCGTCGGTCAAAACCTTGAACGATCTGCGCGATCGCGGCAGCTTCTCGGTCATCGAAGAGAACCTGCACAGCCAGGCGGACAAATTCCTGAAAAAACTCGCCAACCGCGAGGAAACCAAATTCCAGTTCTGGATCTTTTTTGGCGAGAGCAACGTGCCCGAGCTGCAGAAACTGGGCCGGGAGCTGTTCGATCAGCAGCCCTGCCCGATCATGCGCGCCGAGCTCAGCTGGGAGGCCGGCGGCTGGCGGGTCAGCAGCCTGAAAGTCACCGCCCTGCAGGGTTTGAAAGAGCCGGAGCAGGAAGCTTTCGCCACCGCTCTGGATCACTTCAGTGCCCAGCTGTGGCGCAAGCAGAAAACCCACAAAGTCAGCCGCTACGAAATGGCGATACTGGTGGACCCGGAAGAAAAACTGCCCCCCAGCGACAACAAAGCGCTGAAGAAATTTGCCCGCGTGGGCCAGAAAATGGGCATCAATGTCGATTTCATCGGCCGCAAAGATATTCGCAAGCTGCCCGAATACGACATGCTGTTTATTCGCGAAACCACCAACATCAACCACCACACCTTTCAGTTCGCCTGCCGGGCGGAAGCCGAAGGCTTGGCGGTAATGGACGACCCCCAGTCGATCATTCGCTGCACCAACAAGGTTTATCTGGCGGATCTGTTCAACAACCGCAAGATCGACACACCCAAGACTCGGATGATTTCCAACCTGTCCAAACCGATTCTGGACAGCGTGGCCGAAGAGCTGGGCTTTCCCATCATCCTGAAAATCCCCGACGGCTCATTTTCCCGGGGCATGGTGAAAGTGGAAAATCGCGAGGACCTGGACGGCGCGGTAAAGGACCTGCTGCAAAAGTCGGCCCTGCTGCTGGCCCAGGAATTTATGTATACCGATTTCGATTGGCGGGTGGGCGTACTCAACGGCAAGCCCCTCTACGCCTGCAAATACTTTATGGCCGGCGGCCACTGGCAGATCTACGACCACGGCAACCTCAAGGACCCCTCCGGCGGCTACCAAACAATGCCCACCTATGAAGTTCCCAAAAAGGTGATCAGCACCGCCATCAAAGCCGCCGGCTTAATCGGCAAAGGGCTCTACGGTGTGGATTTGAAGCAGAGCGGCGACCGGGTGGTGGTGATCGAGGACAACGACAACCCCAGCATAGACGCGGGCGTCGAGGATGAGTTTATCGGGGATGAACTCTATCACCTGATACTGCAGGAGTTTATTAACCGGGTTCAGACTATTCGTCGGTTGAGAGAAGAGCTTTAAGAACGGGGAACGGAGAACGGGAGGGCAAAAGGAATTTGAAATAGCCGGCAAGTTAGTTGCTTCGCGAGCGGCCTTTTAGCAAAGGCCGCTGCAAAACAGAACCTGCCGGAAAACTCTCGGTTTACAAGTCAGCGACGTCTTTGGCGCTTTTCTTGTTTTTCTTTTCTGCTTTTTTCTCTTTCGCAGATAAAGCCGGTTTTTTCTTCACTTCTTTGGTACTTCTGTGCTCTTTGCTCATTTTAGAAGCTACCACACATTGAGGATCTGAGGCTGAGT
>CAZKCY010000281.1:2345-4089 GCA_964551155.1 uncultured Marinimicrobium sp.
CCACTCTTTGCCTGCGTCCGGCCGGACTTAGGCAAGCTCCAGCGGAGCGAACGCAATTCAGATTAGCACAAGCCTTTTAGCCCCGGTAGCGGCCAAAGAAGAAAAATTGTAAAGAGTTTTAGCGGCTTCCCAGCAGGCCGTTATGGAAGGATTAAATTAAAGGTTTCGTCGGCGACAGTGTTGCCTTCAATCGCCAAAGTTATCCGCCAGGGCCCCTGTTTGTTCTCCACCGGCTTCCAAATGGTATCGCCGATAAAAAAGTCCCAGTCGTTCTGCTTGATAAACACTTCGCCCGCGAAGGGCGCCATAGGCACGCCATCTTCATCGGGAATCCCGGGGTGGTCGATGCAGTAATGCAGCTTGAGGTTCTTGGCTTTTTTGATGTTGACGATATAGCCGAACTCTATGTCCAGCTCGCAGGGGATATCGCGGGTCACCTTGATCAGCCGGGGCAGTTCTTTGGACTCACTCTCCCAAGGGGTGTAAATCCCCCAGCTTTTCAGTTTCACTTCCGGTTTTTTCTTGGCCATAGCACTCAGTTCGTTTGCTCAATACCGGCTTTTTCGCTCAATACTGAAGTTTATCGAAAGCGCGGCAATATACCACGGCCGTCAAGCACCGCCAGTTTAGTCGGGGTATCAAGGCATCGAAACGCGAGCCCGCGCCAACCGATTTCAGAGAAGCTTTTTGCAAAACTCGGCGGCCGGCCATATCCTTGGCGTCAAATTGCTAATAAAAGACCCAAGCCTATGACTCGCTACCATCGATTAGTGCCCCTGCTCCTCAGTGCCGCGCTATTTACCTCTCTCGGCGCCTGCCAGCGCAACTCCGCCACCGACGCCCAAGAAAACGTCAACTGGCCGGTCTATCTGGGCGACAAGGCCAGCAGCCAGTATTCGGAGCTGACCCAAATCAATCGCGACAACGTCGACCAGCTGCAAGTCGCTTGGCGCTACGACACCGACGACGCCTGGGACCCGAAGTTCTCCCAAATCCAGACCAACCCGCTGATTATCGACGGCGTGCTCTACGGCCTCTCGGCGCGCTTGAACCTATTCGCGCTGGATGCCAAAACCGGCATGCAGTTGTGGCGCTTTGATCCGGCCCAAACCGGCACCGCTCTGGAAGAAGGCTCAATCACCCAATCCCTCGGTACCAGCCGGGGCATAAGCTACTGGGCCGATGGCGACGACCGCAGAATCTTCGTGGGCGTGGGCGAAAAGCTGCATGCCATCGATGCCGACACCGGCGAGCTGATCACCGGTTTCGGCACCAATGGCTATGTAGATCTGCGTGAGGGGCTGGACCGCGACCTCACCAATGTGTTTATCGCCGTGACCACGCCGGGCGTGGTCTATAACGACCTCCTGATTCAGGGCATGAGAGTCGGCGAGGGGCCCAACTCCGCACCCGGCCACCTGCGCGCCTACGACGTGCGCACCGGCGAAATCGTCTGGACCTTTCACACCATCCCCAAACCGGGCGAATACGGCTACGACACCTGGCCCGCCGATGCCTATAAGAGAATCGGCGGCGCCAACAACTGGGCCGGCATGAGCCTGGATGAAGAGCGCGGCATCGTCTATGTGCCCACTGGCTCGGCGGCCTTCGATTTCTGGGGCGGCGACCGTTTGGGGCAGAACCTGTTCGCCAATTCCCTGCTGGCGCTGGACGCCGCCACCGGCGAGCGCATCTGGCACTTTCAGACCGTGCATCACGACATTTGGGACCGGGATCTGCCCGC
>CAZKCY010000282.1:0-4087 GCA_964551155.1 uncultured Marinimicrobium sp.
CACACCGTTGAGGGAGATAACGGCGATTTCGGTGGTACCACCGCCGATATCCACAACCATGGAACCGCTGGCTTCGGAAACTTTCAAGCCCGCGCCGATAGCGGCGGCCATAGGCTCTTCGATCAGACGAACTTCGCGCGCGCCGGCGCCCATGGCGGATTCGCGAATCGCGCGCTTTTCCACTTCGGTAGACAGACAGGGAACACTGATCAGCACTCTTGGGCTGGGCTGGAACCAGCTGGCTTCGTGCACCTTTTTGATAAAGTGCTGGAGCATCTTTTCGGTGACTTGGAAGTCGGCAATAACGCCATCTTTCAAAGGTCGGATGGCGGTAATATTGCCGGGAGTTCGGCCCAGCATGCGCTTGGCTTCCATACCCACCGCTTCGACAATTTTGTGGCCTTGATGGTGACGAATCGCCACTACCGAGGGCTCGTTGAGCACTATGCCTTTGCCGCGCACGTATATCAGAGTGTTGGCGGTGCCCAAATCTATGGAAAGGTCGTTGGAAAAAGCTCCACGTAGGTGTTTTAACATGTGTAGACGAAGCCTTGTATTGTTCTAATCGATTGCAGCTTTGCCAACCCCAGGGTCAGACGCTGCGAATGCCAATAGTATACGCCTGGCGGAGTGCCAGGCTGTATAAGAATATGTGTCTTATTTGCCCACCGGCCAACAACTCGCGGGTAAGCAAATGGGCGACTGCAGCTGATTCCAGGCGGACCGCCCGGGCCGCGGCGGCCGTAGATGCTGGCACTCTATCAACGGCGGGGATTTAGGGCAAGGCGCAAATGTGATAACTTTAGCGCTTTAATCCATTTGTGGTCCCTTAGTGACACCACAATGCCCAATAAGTTTTGGAGCACCCCCATGGCAGGAGTAGAACCTTCCGACATTGCCAAGTTGGCCACTTTGGCTCGCATTGCCGTTTCCGAGGATGAGGCCGGTGAAGTAGCCTCGCGCATTACTGAAGTATTAGCCCTGGTAGATCAGCTTCAAGCCGCTGATACAGAAGGTGTCAGCCCCATGGCGCACCCCCTGGACGCGGTTCAGCGATTGCGCGCCGATCAGGTTACCGAAACCAATCGCCGCGAGGCCTTCCAGGCCATAGCGCCGGCGACCGAAGACGGTTTGTATCTGGTTCCCCGAGTCATTGAATAAAGCCCGAGTCATTGAATAAAGAGAGTCATCGGATAAATAAGCCCCGACAGCCCGACTCGCTCCATCAAAAGGGCCTTTTAAGCCCTGTAATCCGAGGAAAAGTTTCGCAATGCACCAGCTAACCATTGCCCAGATCATAGAGGGGCTAAGGCGCAAGGACTATTCCAGCGTTGAACTGACCCGCCACTATCTGGAGCGCATCGAGCGCCTGGACAGCACTTACAACAGCTTTATTACCACCACCGCCACTCAGGCACTGGAACAAGCCGCCGAGGCCGATCGGCGTTTGGCTCAAGGCGATGCCCCGGCACTGTGCGGTGTGCCTATCGCCCACAAAGACATTTTCTGTACCGACGGGGTGCGTACCAGCTGCGGCTCAAAGATGCTGGACAACTTTGTACCGCCCTACAACGCCGCCATAGTGGACAATCTTTTAGCCGACGGCGCCGTCACCCTGGGTAAAACCAACATGGACGAGTTCGCCATGGGCTCGTCCAATGAGACCAGCTACTACGGCCCGGTGAAAAACCCCTGGGCCACCGATTCCGTACCCGGCGGTTCCTCGGGCGGCTCGGCGGCGGCGGTCGCGGCTCAGTTGGCGGCCGGCGCCACCGCCAGCGACACCGGCGGCTCGATTCGCCAGCCCGCCGCACTCTGCGGCTTGACCGGCCTAAAACCCACCTATGGCCGGGTCTCGCGCTGGGGCATGATTGCCTTTGCCTCCAGCCTGGATCAGGCCGGCACTCTGACCCGTACTGCGGAAGACTCGGCGCTGCTACTCAACAGCATGGCCAGCTTTGATCCGCGTGACTCCACCTGTGTCGATGAGCCGCTGGAAGATTACACCGCATTGCTGGGTGAGTCGGTCAAGGGTCTTAAAATTGGTGTACCCAAAGAGTACTTTGGCGAGGGCCTGCATCCGGAAACCGCCGCGGCTGTAGAAGCGGCGATTAAAGTCTACGAATCCCTGGGTGCCAGCATTCACAGTATCAGTCTACCGCACTCCCATTTGGCGGTGCCGGCCTATTATGTGATCGCGCCCGCCGAGTGTTCGGCCAATCTGTCGCGTTTCGATGGTGTGCGTTACGGCCACCGGTGCGAGAATCCGACGGATCTGAATGACTTGTATATGCGCTCGCGCAGTGAAGGCTTTGGCGATGAGGTCAAGCGCCGAATTCTGGTGGGCACCTACGCCCTCTCCGCCGGTTACTATGATGCCTATTACAATAAGGCTCAGCAGGTTCGCCGACTGATCAAGCAGGATTTTGTCGAAGCCTTTAAAGAGGTGGATGTGATTCTCGGGCCCACTGCGCCTTCGCCGGCGTTTAAGTTCGGTGCCAAAACCAAAGACCCGGTCGCTATGTACCTGGAAGATATTTACACCATTGCCACCAACCTGGCGGGCCTGCCCGCTTTATCGATTCCCTGCGGCATGGCGGAAAACAAACCGGTGGGCCTGCAGTTGATTGGCAATTTTTTCGCCGAGGCGAAGTTGCTCAACGTGGCGCATCAGTTTCAGATGGAAACTGATTTTCATCGGCAGGTGGCGCCCGGGATCGAATAGAGATGTTTTTTGGTGTGGTGGCTTTTTCGGAGACGGTCAGCGATTCAGTAGGCTTTGGTGGAAACGCGGTGAATACATCCATGTAGCTCCTTCACGTCGTCCCTGACGCGAAGGTTCCACAAAAGCCTACTGAACCACTGACCTCTGTGCTAACCGATAAGAAGCATACCGTTTTTGAAATATCGAATTTAATATCGAATTTAAGGTTACTTAAAAATGGAATGGGAAACAGTCATTGGACTGGAAGTACATTTGCAGCTGGCCACCAAGAGCAAGATTTTCTCCGGCTCCAGCATCCGCTTCGGCGCCGACCCGAACACCCAGGCCAGCCTGGTCGACCTGGCCATGCCCGGCGCCCTGCCGGTGTTCAACGAAAACGCCCTGCGCAAGGCCGTCGCCTTTGGCCTCGCCATTGACGCCGAGATCGGCAAGCGCTCGGTCTTCGATCGCAAGAACTACTTCTACCCCGACCTGCCCAAGGGCTACCAGATCACCCAGATGGACCACCCCATCGTCGGCAAGGGCCATGTCGAGATCGTGCTCGACGACGGCACCACCCGCACCATCGGCGTGACCCGGGCGCATCTGGAAGAGGACGCGGGCAAGTCCCTGCACGAAGACTTCGAAGGCATGACCGGCATCGACCTGAACCGGGCCGGTACCCCGCTGCTCGAGATCGTCCCCGAGCCGGACCTGCGCAGTGCCAAGGAAGCCGTGGCCTACCTGAAAAAGATCCACAGCATTGTGACCTACCTAGGCATCTCCGACGGCAACATGGCCGAGGGCAGCATGCGCTGTGACGCCAACGTCTCGGTCCGTCCCAAGGGTCAGAGCGAGTTCGGCACGCGCACCGAGATCAAGAACGTCAACTCGTTCCGGTTTGTCGAAAAAGCGATCAACCACGAGTTGCAGCGCCACATCGACGTTATCGAAGACGGCGGCACCATCGTCCAGGAAACCCGCCTGTACGACTCGGACAAGAACGAAACCCGGTCGATGCGTTCCAAGGAATTCGCCAACGACTACCGCTACTTCCCGGAACCGGACCTGCTGCCGGTCGAGATCGACCACGACTACATCGAAGCCGTGGCCGAACACCTGCCGGAACTGCCGGACGCCAAGGTCGAGCGCTTCATGAAAGACTACGGCCTGTCCGAATACGACGCCAACGTCCTGTCCCAGAGCCGGGCGATGGCGGACTACTTCGAACAGGTCGCCAAACTTGCCGGCGATGCCAAACTCGCCGCCAACTGGTGCCAGGGCGAACTCGCCGCCCTACTGAACCGCGACGAGCTGGACATCACCGACAGCCCGGTGAGCGCCGAGCACCTGGGTCAGCTGATCCAGCGCATCCAGGACAAC
>CAZKCY010000283.1:0-4067 GCA_964551155.1 uncultured Marinimicrobium sp.
GGGAAACGCTGGGCATTGTCGGGGAGAGCGGCTCCGGCAAAACCACCCTGGCGCGGGCTTTGTTGCGCCTGGTGCCCAGTCGCGGAGAAATCGGCTACTTCGATCGCGAGGGCCAGTATCGGAACCTGAACCAGCTGGATCACAAAGCCATGCAACCGTTGCGCAAAAACATTCAGATTATTTTTCAAGACCCTTACGGCAGCCTCAGCCCGCGCATGTCGGTGAGCCAGATCATTGCCGAAGGTCTGGGCGTTCACGCTCGACTCGACAAGGAGCAAACCGAGCAGAAAGTTGTCGAAGCTATGGAGTGGGTTCAGCTGGATCCGGCCAGCCGGCATCGCTACCCGAGCGAGTTTTCCGGTGGCCAACGCCAGCGCATCGCTATAGCCCGGGCGCTGATCCTCAATCCCGAGCTGCTGGTACTAGATGAGCCCACTTCAGCTCTGGATCGCTCGGTGCAGAAGGAGATTGTCGAATTATTAAAGAATTTACAAAAGCAGCGACAACTGAGCTATCTTTTTGTGAGTCACGATTTGAGTGTGGTGCGCGCTTTAAGCCACCGCATTGTCATTATGCGGGGTGGCAAGGTGGTCGAAACCGGCGCCGCCGAGGCGATATTTAATCGCCCCAAAGAGGCGTACACTCGGGAGTTAATGGCCGCTATCCCTCGGCTTTAAAAGGCAGCGGGTAAACCCGTTCGCCCTACGCCGCAGCCAGCACAGAGTTAAATTGGAGCTACCATGAGCCAGAAATTAGAGGAAAAGAAAATCGCCTGCCCCTATTGCGGGGAAATCATCACTTTACTTATCGACACCTCCGTCAGCGAGCAGTACTACACCGAGGACTGCGCGGTCTGCTGCCAGCCCATCTCCCTGGAGGTGATAGTCGACGACACCTATGCCATCGAAGTCTACGCCCGCCAGGAAAATGAGTAACCTAAGCGCAAATCCAAGTGCTTCAATCCAAATTACTTACTCTTTCCAGCATTAAACTGTTTCAATACCGAACTGATCAGATCCACCGGCAAGGGGAACACAATGGTGGAATTCTTCTCGCCCGCTATATCAATTAGAGTCTGCAAATAACGCAAAGTCATGGCATTGGGGTTCTCCGACAGCACGTCAGCGGCCTCGGTCAGCTCTTTTGAAGCCTCGTATTCGCCCTTGGCGTGAATAACCTTGGCGCGCCGTGAGCGCTCGGCTTCGGCCTGACGGGCGATGGCGCGGATCATACTCTCGTCCAGGTCCACATGCTTGATTTCCACGTTGCTGACCTTGATGCCCCAGGAGTCAGAAGTCTTGTCCAGCACATCCTGGATATCCTGATTCAGTTTGTCGCGCTCGGCGACAATTTCGTCAATTTCTTGCTTACCCATTATTGAGCGCATGGTCGTCTGCGCCAGCTGGATGACCGCATAAACATATTGCTATACTTTAATAATGGCTTTCTGAGCATCGATCACCCGAAAGTAAACGACCGCATTAACCTTAACCGAGACGTTGTCGCGGCTGATCACATCCTGGCTGGGAACATCCATAACGATGGTGCGCAAATCGACCCTTTCCATGGTTTGCAGAAAGGGGATGATGATCACCAGACCCGGGCCCTTCACCGCCTGATAGCGCCCGAGCAGAAACACCACGCCGCGCTCGTATTCGCGCAAAATACGGATCGCGTAGACCAGTAAAAGAAGAACAAAAACAACCACCATTCCGATCGTGTATTCAAACATCATTGGAGTCTCCATTCAGTTCGATTAAATAAATGCCTTCTTCAATTCCTGTCAGCCCCGCCGTACTTTAAGTCTCAAGCCGTCCTGCTCGATCACTTCTACGGTGTCGCCCTCGCTGAGATGCGCGTCGCTGTCAGCGTTCCAGAACTCGCCATCGATACTCACCTTGTAGCCATCTTCGGTAATCTGAGTCACTTGCCCAGTGCGTCCTTCCATGGCCTTATTGCTGGGCAGGCGGGGCATGCGCAAGCTGCGCCCAACCATGGTCACAATGCCCAGCACGGTTATGCCGCCCACCGCGGCAATGGCACCAATCAGCTCGTAAGACACCTCCATTCCGGGCACCTCCGTATCCACCAACATTATCGAACCCAAGACCACCGCCGCGACTCCGCCAATGCCCAGCACCCCGAAGCTGGGCACAAAGGCCTCGGCCAGAATCAAGACCGCGCCCAGCGCGATCAATGCCACTCCGGCGTAATTTACCGGCAGTATCT
Source organism: uncultured Marinimicrobium sp. (assembly GCA_964551155.1). Classification (GTDB taxonomy): domain Bacteria; phylum Pseudomonadota; class Gammaproteobacteria; order Pseudomonadales; family Cellvibrionaceae; genus CAZKCY01. The sequence continues at coordinate 2,230 of CAZKCY010000283.1, forward strand.
GAAGGGCGTAGAGCGCGGTCAGCAGACAAATAACCCCAACCACACCAGGTACCATGGCGCCCGGGTTGTAGCCCTCCAGAATCAAACCATAGACGCCAATCAGCAGTAAAATCGAAGCGACTTGGGGGTTGGTGATGATGCTCAGAAACTCGCTGCGCCAGTCGGGCTCGTAGCTGCGAATGGGCAAGCCGGCAAGCTCGAGGGTCACCGGGCCGGATTCGAGCTTTACTTCACGGCCGTCCAGCTGGGCCAACAGGTCTTCCCGGCTTTCGGACACGGCATTGATCACATTCTGCTCCAGAGCTTCGGAAGCGGTGAGGGTCGCGGCCTGGCGCACGGCTTTCTCAGCCCAGTCGGCGTTTCTACCGTGCCGGTTGGCCAAACCCCGAATAAAGGAAACGGCATCGTTGATCACTTTGCGCTCCATGGCGTCCTTCGGTACCGGTGCCTGCTCTCGCCCGGTTTCAGCTTGCTCGGCCTCTGACTCGGCATTCTCGGCCCGGGCGTTTTCACCGGCGGGTGTCTGCTCGCGCCCCTGTTCCTCCTCACTGCCCGAGAAGGGTAAGCTTCCGCCACCGCCCATTTTTACCGGGGTGGCGGCGCCGAGAGTGGTTGAAGGGGTCATGGCAGCGATATGGCTGCCGTAGAGGATGTAGGTACCGGCACTGGCGGCGCGGGCTCCCGCTGGATGGACGTAGGTGATTACCGGAAGCGGAGAGGCGAGAATATTCTTGATAATGTCGCGGGTAGCAGCGTCCAGCCCGCCGGGGGTATCCATGCGGATCAAGATGGCGCGCGCGCCCTGTTCTTCGGCGGTTTCCATCGACCGAGTGAGATAGTCAGTGGTGGCGGGCCCGATGGGGCCATCTATGGTGAGTTCGGCGACATGGGCTTCATCATTCTGCTGCGCCCAGCCGGTTAGGCCCAGCGATGCCAGCACCAGGCACAGAAAGACGATAAGTCGACGGCTCAAAACGAGTTTTCCCATGATCAACCTCCGTTTTATAGCCTAGCAGAAAGAATCCACCTGGTAGCGCAGAGTGATTGTTATTCCCTCTAGGTGGGACTACACTAAATTCGAATTTGCAGTCACCTCTATTCCAGCCTTTGGCAAACGCCGGGGGCTTCTCCTCTTTATACTCTTTTGACACTGGAACAGATTATGAACGACGTCAATGACGACTACGAAGTCACCCTTTCGCCTCTCAGCCAAAGCGTTGAACAAGATGGCCACAAAGTCGATATCGAAATTTACCGCGACGACGAGTCCGGCGGCTGGGTTCTGGAAGTGGTAGATGCCGAGAACAACTCCACCGTGTGGGACGATGTATTCGCGACCGCACAGGCAGCGCTGGACGAAGCCATGGATACCATCAAAGAAGAAGGTATCCAGTGCTTGGTTGCCTCTGAGTCTTGGGGTGAAGAGGGAACCTAATAAGGCTTGACATTTGTTCTCTTGGGAGCGCAGGGCGCTTCCCAAGAGCTGACAACAACTCCGGCATCTAGCAGGCTGGTTCCGTTATAGGTGGGCCGAAAAAAGCGATGAACCGGTCCAACCGTGTGTTGCCGCTAAGTCCCGTCCTATGAATTTCCCCAGAAAACTGCCCTGTTCGCCGTGTAAGACTATAAAATTGAGCGCCATCCATGATATCTACCAGATGATTCACGCTGTTAGCTGTGGGAGGGTACAAGCGGGTTCCCGACCAGGTTTTCCAGAGCGGGAGTTGGGTCTTTAAAATCAACACCCGGTCTTTCGATATTTTTCTAGCAGGCCTTAAGAGCCGCTTTTTTAGTAATGTTTTTACGATGAGGATTTAACATGTTGGCACTTGTTCGCT
>CAZKCY010000284.1:0-4055 GCA_964551155.1 uncultured Marinimicrobium sp.
ACGCCCGGCAAGGTTTCTACCTTGGAGCCGCACACCGGACACTTATCGGGAAACTCGATATTCTTGGCGTTTTTTGGACGCTTGCTTTCCACCACCGAAACGATTTGCGGGATCACATCGCCCGCACGGCGAACGATTACGGTATCGCCAATCTTGACACCCAGCCGGGCAATTTCATCTCGGTTGTGCAAAGTCGCGTTGGAGACAGTGGCGCCACCGACAAACACCGGTTCCAGGCGCGCAACCGGAGTAACCGCGCCGGTTCTGCCCACCTGAAACTCGACATCCTTCAGCTTGGTCATTTCTTCTTGAGCCGGGAATTTATAGGCGATGGCCCAGCGCGGCGCCCGCGCTACAAAGCCCAGCTCTTCCTGCAGGTCGCGCCGATCGACCTTGAACACAATACCGTCTATGTCGTAGGCCAGTTTGTCGCGCTTATCTTTCAGCTCGTTGTAATAGTCGATACAGGCTTCTACGCCTTTGACGGTCTTTACTTCGGGGTTGATGCGCAGGCCCCAGCGTTTCAGATCCTTTAACGAATCGCTGTGCTTATCGGAGATTTTGCCCTCTACCCTGCCGACACTATAGACGCCTATATCCAGCGGTCGACGCCTGGTAATGCGGGCATCCAGCTGGCGCAGACTGCCGGCGGCGGCGTTGCGCGGATTAACAAAAAGTTTGTCGCCGTTATTGCGCGCGGATTCATTGAGTTCTTCAAAACCCTTCTTGGGCATGTAGACCTCACCGCGCACTTCCAGAACTTCGGGATAATCATTACCCATCAAGCGCAGCGGAATGGAATCAATAGTGCGCACATTCTGGGTAATATCCTCACCCTCGGTGCCATCGCCGCGGGTGGCGCCGCGAATCAGGAGGCCATCTTGATACAGCAGGCTTACGGCAATACCATCGAGCTTGGGCTCGCAGGCGTATTCGATTTCGCTGTCATCCTGCAGCCGTTCGCGCACCCGGCGGTCAAAGGCCCGCAGCTCGTCTTCATTAAAGACATTGTCCAGCGACAACATGGGCACTTCGTGTTTTACGGTTGCAAAAGCACTCTGAGGCTTTTCTCCCACCCGTTGGGTGGGGGAATCTGATGTGACCAGTTGCGGGTATTTATCTTCGAGCTCTTTCAAGCGCTCCATCAGCCGATCGTACTCGGCGTCCGGAATTTCCGGATCATCGAGCACATAGTAGCGGTAGTTGTGCTGCTGGATTTCCGAGCGCAGCTGCTGCACTTCGGCGACTTTATCGGCGGGAATATTGGGATCAGCGGCTGTAGCCATAAAACCTGTTACCATTTCAATTTGAGCTGCGGGTCCGCCGGACCCCGTTACACTTTGTGTCCAATCTAGTGATGGGCGCGTGAAAGCTGGCGCCGCTCAAACTCCAGTACGCGCTGACGGTCGTGCTCCATGGTTTGCTTGGTCATGACGCTGCGATTCTCGTCTTTGAGCTCACCGTTCAGGTTTTCAGCAATTGCCTTGGCGGTATCGAGCATAAGATCAAAAGCTTCGAGACTGTCCCCAGACATTGGCAAAGTCATGAACAAGCTTACGCCCGGCGTTTGAAACTCCTCCATGGCATCCAAATCGAAGGTGCCCGGTTTGACCATATTAGCCAGGCTGAACAATATGGGGCCGCCGCCACGGGCATCGCGGTAGCGATGAAATATGTTCATGCTGCCGTAGCGCATACCGGCGTCGAAAATTTCCTGTAGCAGAGGCTCGCCCTGGAAATAATGACCTGGACGGGCCATGACATTGATAATCAAGACTTCTTCAGGCTCTCCCGGTTCTTCGTCCTCAACACTGATTGGAGCCGGTTCGGGCTTAAGCGTCGCTTTGGTCTCCTTGGTTTTTGATTTCGCCGGCGCAGCTTGGGGTAGATCAGGCTCGATATCCAGGTCCTCGGTATCCGAAGCATCCAGATCGGTGCTATCCAGGTTGGCCAGGTTGGCATCTGAGCCAAGCGTAGGCTCTATGCGTTCATCGTCGCTTTCAATGGCAAAATCACGTGCCATTGATCCTTGGTGCGCAGCGTCTTTTTTGGACCGGGCTTTCGGCGAATGAGTGCCAGCCCTTTTATCTCGAGATGGCTCGGTTTCCTGTTCGTCGTCTTCCACCGACTCCATAAGCAGTGGCACCGACTCATCCAGGTTAAGGGTTACCTGCTGGGGAATGCGCGCACTTTCTTCATCTGGTTCAGCGCGCCGCACCGGCGCCTGCACAGGCTCTGAAACAGCTATTTCAGGCTCTTGCTCGGCGGTGTTCTGGTCTTCGGTAGTCGGGTAATCGGCATGCCTTGGGTTGGCCTCTGGGGCGGCCTTCCAGGCCGGCTTAGGCTGTGCTTCAGGTTCGATGTCGGAGTCAGACCAGTCTGGATCCAAAGGATCTGCGTCTTGTTTGTATTTTTGCTGACTTTTGAGCGGGGCTCCGCTTGAGAATTCGCGCCTGGAGTTTTTGGGCGCACCGGGCTTTTCTTTTCGAACAGCGTCGGTGGCGGGGTTGCGGCTGCCAACAACCCGCGCGCCGCCGTTAGGCAACTCACTGCTGAAGGGGCTGCTTTCCCGTTCTTCCGGCACCTGGGGTTTTTTATCGCTGGGCTTGGGTCGGTAAACCGAGCGCGATACTTTGAGGGTATCGCGGCGGGCATTGCGCATACGCCGCCAACCATCGAGCAATATGCCGAGGATCAACACCACAATGATTATCGTCAACCATTCACGCATAGCCATTTCCGTTTAGTCAGTCGCCTGTGTATCTGTTGTTTCATTTGATGCCAAGGGCATTTTCACCGAAAAACCAGCCCGAATATTTGGCTCAGCGCCGGCTTTTTAAACCGCCGCCAACTCGGCCGCTTCGTCCACATCCACGGTAACCAAGCGCGAAACGCCCGGCTCATGCATGGTAACACCCATTAGCTGGTGCGCCATCTCCATGGCAATTTTGTTGTGGGTAATATAAATGAACTGCACCTGGTCAGACATCTCTTGCACCATGCGCGCATAGCGGCCCACGTTGGCGTCATCGAGCGGCGCATCCACCTCATCGAGCATACAGAAAGGCGCCGGATTCAGCCGGAAAATCGAGAACACCAGCGCAATGGCGGTCAACGCCTTTTCCCCACCCGAGAGCAAGTGAATGGTGCTGTTGCGCTTGCCGGGGGGCCTGGCCATGATGGTGATACCAGTATCGAGCAGATCGTCGCCGGTAAGTTCCAAATAGGCGTGACCGCCACCGAAAACTTTCGGGAACAATTCCTGGAGACTCTTGTTGACCTCGTCGAAGGTTTCTTTGAAGCGGGTGCGGGTTTCCCGGTCGATGCGCTTGATGGCATTTTCCAGAGTCTGCAGGGCTTCGTTGAGATCCTTGTCCTGGGCATCCAGGTAGTTCTTGCGCTCCGACTCGGCCTTGTACTCATCGATCGCCGCCAGGTTGATGGGCCCGAGGCGAGCGATGCGGGCTCCGACCTGCGCCAATGACTCTTCAAGCGGCGCCAATTCGGCGTCTTCGGGCAATTCTTCCAGCAACTGTTCCAGATCGAAATTGTCTTCCTTCAGCTGCTGAGCCAGACCAGCGCGCTGAACATCAAAGGTCTGGGCCGCCAGGCGCTCCTGCTCCAGGTGCGAGCGCACCGCCTGCACTTCCTGCTCGGCCTTGTTGCGCGACTGCTCGGCCTCACGAAGCTCCTGCTCTACCGCCTCGAGCGCGCGGCGCGCTTCGGATAAATCGCCTTCCACGGCCAGGCGTTTGGCCAGGTTGGCCTCCAGCTCCAGCTGGTGTTCCTCGAGCGGGTCGCTGCTCTCGCCCAGCGATTCGAGCAGCAATTCGTGCCGCTCGCGCAGACGGCTATCCTGCTCCTGCAAACGGCTGATGCTCAGGCGAATGCTGCCCAGTTGAGTTTTCAGTGACTGAGCCCGCATAGCCAGCTCATGGGCTTTGTCTTTGTCGTGACGGGCTTTCTGACGCGCCTGATCGAGGTTGGCGCGGATACCGTCGCGCTGCTCCAGCAGAGCTTCGCGCTGGTCGGTGTCCTGCTCCATCATTTCGATG
>CAZKCY010000285.1:0-3002 GCA_964551155.1 uncultured Marinimicrobium sp.
GCCGCGGACCGCATGGATCAGGGCGGTGCCGAGCAACTCTTGGGCCACGGCGATATGTTGTACCTGCCTCCGGGCACCAGTTTGCCGGTGCGGGTGCACGGCGCCTTTGTCGACGATCACGAGGTCCACAAAGTGGTGGCGGACTGGAAGAAGCGCGGCGCCCCCAATTATATGGAAGGTATTACCGACGACAGCAGCAACAGTATTCCGGTGCCCGGCTTGAGCGGCGGCGAGGATTCCGAAGCCGATGGCGAAGGCGATGCGCTCTACGACGAGGCCGTGGCTTGCGTGATCGAGTCGCGCAAGGCATCGATTTCCTCGGTGCAGCGCAAGTTGCGTATCGGCTACAATCGTGCGGCGCGTCTGATCGAAACCATGGAAGCGGCGGGGGTGGTTTCGGAAGCGGGGCACAACGGCAACCGGGAGGTATTGGTTCCCAAAAACTGACCCGGCACATCAAAGTCCAAACCTCTACCAAAAACTATTTTTCGGCCAGCGGTGCAATCAAGTACCGGCTGGTTTCTAACCTAGGAAATTCAATGAAACACCTGTTAAGTATTTTTGTAGGATTCTGGTTAGCGCTGGGTACGGTTTCGGTGACCGCCCAAGCTGAAGAAGACCAAAGTTTGGCGCAGCTGCAGCAGCGGTTGGAAGGCATGAACACCCTAAAGGGCACATTTTCCCAGACTTTGTTCGATGCCGACGGCACTCTGCTTGAGCGCAGCGACGGCGATTTCGCCTTGCAGCGGCCGGGGAAATTCTATTGGCACACCCGCAAGCCGTTCGAGCAGTTGTTGGTGTCCGATGGTGAAACCATTTGGCTTTACGATCCGGATCTCGAGCAAGTGACGGTGCGCGACTATGAGCGCGAAACCCAGGGAACTCCGGCGATGATTCTGAGCGACGACGCCGAAAACCTGGCCGAAGACTTTCAGGTGCACAAGGAGCGCGGGGACTCGGGTGAAACCCGTTTTGTGCTAACCCCCAAATCTCCAGATGGTTTGTTCAAGGATCTGGTGCTGGTGTTCGATGATCGCAAGCTTCGAGAAATCCGCATGCTGGACAATCTGGATCAGACCTCGATTTTTACTTTGAACGAGCTGGAGCGCAATAAGCCGATAGCATCTAGCAAGTTCAAATTTAAAGCGCCTGAAGGCGTCGACGTGCTGGTAGATTAATGGCCGATCTGTTCGACACCGCGCCTCGCTATCAGCCCCTGGCGGCGCGTATGCGCCCGCGCAGCTTGGCGGACTATATCGGCCAGGAGCAGTTGCTGAGCCCGGGTAAGCCACTGCGCGATGCCATAGAGCGCGGGCATCTGCATTCAATGATTCTCTGGGGTCCGCCCGGCGTGGGTAAAACCACCCTGGCGCGGCTCTTTGCCGAACAGGCCGATGCCCGTTTCCAGACGCTTTCGGCGGTGCTCGCCGGCGTCAAAGATATCCGTGCGGCGGTAGCGGTCGCCGAACAGGAGCGCGCCGGCACTGGCCGCAAGACGATTCTGTTTGTCGACGAAGTACACCGGTTCAACAAGGCCCAGCAGGACGCTTTTCTGCCTTATGTAGAAGACGGCACCCTGATTTTTATCGGCGCCACCACCGAGAACCCCTCCTTCGAACTCAACAACGCCTTGCTGTCCCGCTGCCGGGTTTATGTGTTGCGAGGCCTGCAGCGGGAGCATTTGCGCCAGGTATTGCAGCAGGCACTCGAGGATTCCGAGCGGGGCTTGGGCAAGCAGAACTTGGAGATCGAACCGGAATGGCTCGATACTCTGGCCAAGGCCGCCGACGGCGATGCTCGCAAAGCGCTCAATTTACTGGAAATAGCCGCCGATCTGGCCGAGGAAGAGGGCGGTCGCAAGCGCATCGATCGGGCGGTGCTTGCCGAAGTGCTGGCGGGGGATTTGCGCCGTTTCGACAAAGGTGGGGATTTGTTTTACGAGCAAATTTCCGCGCTGCACAAGTCGGTACGCGGTTCCTCCCCCGACGGTGCCCTCTACTGGTTGGTGCGCATGCTCGATGGCGGCTGCGACCCACTCTATTTGGCGCGCCGCATAGTGCGCATTGCTAGCGAAGATATTGGCAACGCCGACCCGCGTGCTCTGACCTTGTGCCTCAATGCCTGGGACGTGCAGGAGCGCTTGGGTAGTCCCGAAGGCGAACTGGCCCTGGCGCAGGCGGTGGTTTATCTGGCCGCAGCGCCCAAAAGTAATGCTGTGTATAATGCTTTCAATCAGGTGAGCGCGGAGGTGCGCGAACAGCCCGGCTATGAAGTGCCGGTGCATTTGCGCAACGCCCCCACCAAGCTGATGAAGTCGATGGATTACGGCGCGGAATACCGTTACGCCCATGACGAGCCAGGCGCTTACGCGGCGGGCGAAAACTATTTGCCGCCCGAGTTGGCCGAGCGTCAGTATTATCATCCGGTGGAGCGCGGCCTGGAGCAGAAGATCAAGGAAAAGCTGGAATACTTTCGACGTCTCGATCGGGAGAGCAAAACCCAAAGATATCGGAGTTGAGCACCTAACCCCCCGAATATACGAACAGGATATCGACAATGCAATGGCTGGCGGTTGCTGTGGGAGGCGCCTTGGGCGCCATGGGGCGTTTTGCTCTGGCGACTTGGTTGTTCCCGGTCCTTGGGCCACGTTTTCCTCTGGGCACTTTAGTGGCCAATTTAACGGGCTGCTTTCTGGTCGGTCTGGCTTATTGCTTGATCGTTGAAAAGACCATAGTCGCGCCCGAATATCGGCCGTTTTTGATCACCGGCTTTCTGGGCGCACTCACGACCTTTTCCACTTTTTCCCTCGACGCCTTGTTGCTCTGGGAAAACGGTTATCCGACTACGGCAGTGCTTTACGCGATTGTTACCCTGGTAGGCTGTTTGCTGGCGGTGATCGCCGCGGTGCTTCTGACTCGTCTGGTGGTGTGACGTTTTCGCTCCGAAGAGAATCGCCGACCAAGCTGACAATTTTATAACCTTTACTTTTCACCAAGACAAAT
>CAZKCY010000285.1:3012-4050 GCA_964551155.1 uncultured Marinimicrobium sp.
ACCTTTTGATTATGTTGGATCCAAAACTTGTTCGTAGCAATCCCGAAGCTGTGGCCCAGGCGCTGAAAAAGCGTGGCTATCAACTGAATGTTGCCCGCTTGTCCGAGCTGGAAGAGCGCCGTCGGGAAGTGCAGATTCAAACCGAAAATCTGCAGAAAGAGCGCAACGCCAGCGCCAAGGCCATCGGCCAAGCCAAAAGCCGGGGCGAAGACATTGAGCCGCTGTTGGCTCAGGTCAATCAGATGAAACAGGATTTGGGCGCGGCCGAGAGCGAACTCAACGGCATTCAAGCCGAACTCGAAGACATTCTCAGCGGCATTCCCAACCTGCCCGCCGACGAAGTACCGGAAGGTGCTTCCGAAGATGACAACGTCGAGGTGCGCCAATGGGGCCAGCCGCGCGAATTCGATTTTCCGGTGGTCGATCATGTGGATCTGGGCGCGCGCCTCGATGGGCTCGACTTTGAGACCGCCAGCAAGCTGACTGGTTCGCGCTTTGCGGTGCTGCGCGGCGGCCTGGCGCGTTTGCACCGGGCGCTGGCGCAGTTCATGCTCGATACCCATATCGCCGAGCACGGCTACGAAGAAGTGAACGTGCCTTTTATTGTCAACGCCGATTCGCTCACCGGTACTGGTCAGTTGCCGAAATTCGAAGAAGATCTGTTCAAGCTCGAAGACGAGCGCGGCTTTTACCTGATTCCTACCGCCGAGGTGCCGGTGACCAATATGCTGCGCGACACTCTATTGGAAAGCGACGCCGCTCTGCCGCAGAAATTTGTCGCTCACACGCCTTGTTTTCGAAGTGAAGCGGGCGCCTACGGCAAAGACACTCGCGGGCTGATTCGCCAGCACCAATTCGAGAAAGTGGAGCTGGTGCAATTCGTGCGCCCGGAAGAATCGGATCAGGCTTTGGAAACCCTTACCGGCCACGCCGAGGCCATACTGCAAAAATTGGGTTTGCCCTACAGAACGGTGATTCTGTGCGGCGGCGACCTGGGTTTTTCTTCGGCTAAAACCTACGATCTGGAAGTCTGGGTGC
>CAZKCY010000286.1:0-4028 GCA_964551155.1 uncultured Marinimicrobium sp.
TAAAAAACCTTGGCTTTTTACCGCGCAGTTTTTTGGCTTGCTACTGCGTAAGTTTTGTAAAGACGATTTACGGGCGCCATTTGCCGGAGCCTTAGTTCACTGCTAGTTTTAAAGACAATGGCTTGGCTTTTGCGCCTATTGCCCATTGGAATTAGAGGAGGATTTATTGTGATTGATTTATACACATGGGGAACCCCCAACGGTCAAAAAGCCTCAATCATGCTGGAGGAAGTTGGTCTGCCCTATAGCGTTACCGCCGTTGATATTACCGCGGACGAGCAGCACGACCCGGAGTTTCGAAAGATCAGCCCCAATGGCAAAATTCCGGCGATTCTAGATCGTGAAGCCGAAGGCGCGTCGGGCCAACCCAGACGGGTATTCGAATCAGGCAATATTCTGATTTATCTCGCGGAAAAGACCGGCAAGCTGCTGCCTGAAGCTGGACAGGAAAGAACCGAAGTTTTGGGCTGGCTGTTTTTCCAAATTGGCCACCTGGGTCCCATGGTGGGTCAGTGGCACTGGTTTAAAAACGCCGCGCCAGTGGAAAGCGAGATCAGTATCAAGCGCTATCGCGAGGAATCATTGCATCTGCTGGAAGTGCTCAACGGCCGCTTGGGCGATGTGCCCTACTTGGGAGGTAAGGATTACAGCATTGCCGATACCGCCAATTACACTTGGGCTAAAACCGCCGTCGAAGAACTCGAAAGCGAAGAGCCCGATGCCATCGCCAGCTTGGAGTCTTTGCGAGACTGGTTGAAGCGAGTGGGAGAACGCCCCGCGGTTAAGAAGGGCATGAAGGTGCCCACCGATGAACAGAAAAATGCCTCTTGGAAGCGCGGCCCTCAGCCCGCAAAAGGCCCCGCAAGCGGCGGCAACGTGCTGCCTTGAGTTTAGGCCGCATTCTCATCAAACGGAACGACCTCCGGGCTGTTCCGTTGGTTTCATTACCTCCCCTGACCTTGCATTGAATGCCATTTTCGGGAAAGCTTGCGCCCTATTCCGAAAACAGCCTCAGTGACGAACCAACCCATGGCAAGCAAAAAACTCAACAAAGGCTCAGCCGGTCAGAACCGCAAGGCCGGCGACGATTTCCAGGACAAGTACCGCCAGAAACCCGATGTGCAGGAAACCGCTAGCGGCTTGTTATATCGAGTAATCGAAGAAGGCCAAGGACCCGCGCCGGCAATGACCGACCGGGTAGTGGTGCATCAGCGCATTCAAACGGTAAACAACAAAATCATCGCCGATACCTACAAAGATGGCGACAAAGACGAATTCGCACTGAAGGAGGCCATTCCCGGGCTGCAAGAGGGCTTACAACTAATGACCGAAGGGGCGCGTTTCGAGTTTGTTGTGCCGCCGGAGTTGGCCTGGGGCAAGCGCGGTGTGGGCAGCAAAATAGGGCCCAACGCCGTGCTAGTGTTTGATCTGCGCTTGATTGAAGTTAAATTTGGTCAATAAGCGGTTGGCGAGCCTTTAAGGCAGCTGGCGGCGCTCCAGCTCGGGATTATCGAGCAAATCCTGGGCAATTTTCTTACCCATTTCGATGATCTCCTCCGCGCGATGAAACTCGTGGATCATGCACAGGTTGCGCGGAATCCGGAACACATAGTCGGGTTGAAAAACCGCCAGATGCTGGCGGGTCAAGGCCGCCTGCATGGTATCGAGCGACTGCATAAGAATACTCATCACATCGCGCTTGCGCTCTTCCGCCGAGCCACCTGACGATCCCATACCGATTTTTTCCAAGGCTTTGGCAAACCAACTCTTTTCATCACCGTTTCCACTCGCCTCTCGGGCTTTGCGCCAGGAAATAAGATCGGTGGGTGGGCCATTGGCGTCTACCACAAAGGTGCGATCGGTGAGTCGGTCCACGGTGGGCGCTACCGGAATAGGGTTGAGCACACCGCCATCGATCAAAACGCGGCCGCGATATTTGTAGGGCGTAAAAACCCCGGGGATCGAGATAGAGGCTCTTATGGCGTCGTACAGTGAGCCGTCGCTCATCCAGAGTTCACGCTCGCGCTCTATATCCACCGCCACGGCGGTGTATTTTATCGGCAGGTCTTCGATGTCGTCATCGCCAATCCAGGATTCCAATTTTTCCATGATTTTATCGCCGGCGATAAAACCGCCGGGGCTGCCGGTAATATCCAGCAGGCCAAAGATGTCGGAACGATCCAGGCTCGTGACCCAATCGGCGTATTCTTCCATCTTGCCTTTGGCGTAAAGCCCGCCAATCAGCGCCCCCATAGAGCAACCGGCTATTGCCTCAATCTTGTAGCCTCGCTTTTCCAGCTCGCGAATCACCCCGATATGGGCGAGGCCGCGCGCGCCACCGGAGCCCAGCACTAGAGAGATGCGCTTGCCTTGATCATTATCGTCTTCGGTACGGGAATCGTCGGAAGAGTCGGACATAAGCTTCTCCAAAAATCTACATCTCTAACAATCTTAGGGGAAAGGGGCCAAGGTTGAAAGTCCAAGTCAGAATCACGCTCTTCAGCGGCTAAGCTCCAACCGGGAAGAGACCTATCTGAAACAGCTTGATCATTTTGAACAAAAGTTAACTTAACGCCGTGAACCTTTCCCGGTAACCTTTGTCCCTCAACAACAGTACAGAAATGTGCTGCCAAGGATATCGGTGACTGCAGGAGCCTCACCGAGAAACAACAACAGCAAGGATTTTGTTATGTTAAAACCAGCCCATATCATCCCTCTTACCGCCCTGAGCGCAATACTCTCATCGACTTACGTCAACGCCGCCGATTATCAGAGCGAAATCAGTGCAAGTTACGCCAATTCTGACTCCGAGCGCAGAGACGACAGCGACTACGGTGTGAGCGGTACCTATTACTTCAAGCCGGTTGACTCCAGCCAGGGCCCCCTGGCCGAAGCCGCCTTCCTGCAACGTGCCAGCGGCATTTCGCTGACTTACACCCGCAGCGAATCGGACTATGCCTTTTCGCAACTGGACGGTTCCGTAGCTCGTGGCAGTGCCGATCGGGATACCTACTCAGCGCGCCTCGACTTCTATGTCCCCAACAGTATCTTCTACGCCGGGCTGATGGTTTCGCACGGTAGAACCAACTTCGAAGGCGTGGTGCTTTTAAACGATGATCCGCTCAGCGACCCTCTTTCCGCCAAAGAGTCCGATACGCACGTGGCGGCCGAACTCGGTATAACTCCTGCCGAGGGCCTGCGAATCACCAGCATATTTTACGAGGACCAGGATCTTGATGACGACTGGAACATTGGCGCCCGCTGGGTGACCGATGCTCCCGGACCCAGCATCGCTCTGGAAGGCCGCTATAGCTACGTGGGCGGCGCCGACGTGATCAACCTGGGCGCCGACTTCTATATCGACCGCAGCTTCAGCATTGGACTGACTCACAATCGCTCTTTGGAGTTCAGTGACTACTCGGCTACGGGAATCCGAGCGCGAAAATTCTTTACCGAGAATGTCAGTGTCGAAGCCAGCTATGTAGACGACCAAAACGGCTTCTTCAACTTAGGCGCCACTATGAGGTTCTAACAGCTGTCGGCGGCGGCTAATCGCCGCCGTTTCCTCTACCGGAAAGCGAATCCGGCAGGCCTGACTTAACGTGCAAATCCCGCTGTGGATAGGGAATGGTAATACCCGCCTCTTTAAAGGCGCGCCAGATCGCCAAGCAGATATCCGAGCGCACGGCGTTGGGACCTTTTTCCGGGTCGGAAATCCAGACTCTGAGCTCCAATCCCATGCCGCTGTCAGCGAACTTGATCAAACGGGCCACGGGGGCAGGGTCTCGCAAAACCCGGTCTGACACGTGAGCGCAGTCGACCAGTACTTCAAGGGCTTTCTCGGGGTTATCTTCGTAGCTAATCTGCACTTATATCTTTAAGCGCACATTGCGATCGCCATAGCTCCAGTTGATCACTTCGGAGGTAATCAAGTTCTCGTTGGGAATCAGGGTATCCACCCCCTCGCGGTTGCGCACCACCATATAGCGGGAGTTGAGTTCTTCCACCCAGCCGAAATTATCGCCGAC
>CAZKCY010000287.1:0-4013 GCA_964551155.1 uncultured Marinimicrobium sp.
TTGAGCAGCAAGCCGCTTATGTTTCAGAGTGGACCGCGGGCATCATTGATCGGCCGCAGTCCAACCCGCCCGCCACAACCCTGGTCGCCGTTCGGACGGCAACCCACGACGGTTTCGACCGAGTCGTTTTTGAGTTCGAAGAGCGGCTCCCAGGCTATCATATTGAATACATCGACCAACCCGTGCGCAAGTGCGGGTCCGGCAAGGTTGCGCCATTGGCTGGCGATGGCTGGCTCGAGGTCCGGATGTACCCGGCGAACGCGCACACCGAGGAGGGCCAGCCGACGGTCTCTGAACGTGAGCGTATGCCAAACCTGCCCGTACTCGCCGAACTGGAGCTGACCTGCGACTTTGAGGCCGTGGTGACATGGGTCTTGGGCGTCGAGTCGCCGAACCGCTATCAGGTCCGCGAGCTGAGCAGCCCGCCACGCTTAGTCGTTGATGTGCGGCACTGAGTGCCGCAGGTGTGCAGACATAGAACACCCATGTATTGCGACATTTTTACATGTGGTTACTCACATAAAAATCGCTTTATACAAATTGAATACTGATATCCCGCTAATCAACAATCCAACCAATATCAGCAAGCTTCTGGTCGAGAACTTTTTGCACGCGTAAGCTGCCAAAGGCGAGGCGAATAAACCACCCACAATCAAACCTGCCACCACATGCCAGATGGTCTCATCGACCAAAATATATAGCGATGCAGCGCTGGCCAGAGTCAAGAAAAATTCAGCAAAGTTTACCGATCCGATGGTGGTGCGGGGGTCGTGGCCCGTGCCGACTAAGGTCGTGGTTACTACCGGACCCCAACCGCCACCACCCGAGGTATCTACAAAACCGCCCAGCAGCGCTAGTTTAGCAACGTGTTTGGGTTCGCCTTTCCGTGTTGCTATGTGTTTGCGAAAGGCTTTGCTCAACACATAAACGCCCATCAACAATAGATATACGGTGATGAAGGGTTTTATGGTGTCGCCATCAACTTGAGTGACGAGCACTGCTCCGAGTAGCCCGCCGACAATGCCGGGGATCAACAAGCGCACAAATAGCTTTTTATCGACGTTTCCGAACTTGGCGTGAGATACACCCGATACGCCGGTGGTAAAGACTTCGGCCATGTGTACTGATGCAGTGGCCAGCGCTGGCGATGCGCCGGTCGCGAGCAGAAAGCTGGTGGAGGTTAGCCCGTAAGCCATGCCGAGTGCTCCATCAACAACTTGTGCGAGCAAACCCACCAGTAATGCATTCCAAAACATGGGATCGTTTAAGGCGGTTTTAATGGTAGCGACACCGTCATCCCAACTGCCATCAAATACCTGTGCTGCGCCAAGCGCAACAAGTCCGATCAATGTGAGTATTGCGAACCATACGGCCGTACGAATAACAGGATGAAGTGGAATTTGCTCTATAGGGGGGATGCCGAGCGCCTGGTGTTCCTGGTTGATGGCATTGTCAGATAAATCGAGGTCACGAATTTTCATTTGAGCGCAGGCTCGGGCCAATTTTGGGTAACTGCATACTATTGAAATCGGGTAATTTTGCGAAATACCAAGGAATTATCAGCTTATAACAGGAAGGCATAGGCGACACATATTTTTATGGCCAGCGGCAAAGTAAGCCCTACCCCCCCATGTGCGATGAATAGATGCGCCAGAGCCTGAAGACCAGGGGATTTAGGCTTTACCGGGGCGCGTAAATAGTTGTGATCCAGTCTGAGGTTTGCTCACCAATATATTGCTAAAGTTCCAGCCCAAATCTACATGGAACTGGTGACCCGGGATGATAACCAAGCGTGTCTTAATCGTTGACGACTCCAAAACCGCCCAATACCGCCTGAAGGAAATGCTGCGCCATTACGATCTAGAGATCATGATGGCCGATTCAGCCGAAGCGGCATTGCGCCAGTTAGCCAACAGCCTGCCGGACGTTATTTTTATGGATCACTCCATGTCGGGCATGGATGGCTTGCAGGCACTACAAATCATTAAGTCCCAGCCGGATACCGCGGCGATTCCGGTCATTATGTACACCTCCCAAAGCGGTGAATTCTACGCTCGGCAAGCCCATGAACTGGGTGCCCTGGGTGTGGTGAACAAGAGCACCATCAACCTCGAGGACCTGAGTCAGATACTGGAGGAAATCGATTTTGTGGGCGAGGCCTCTTCCCCGCTTACAGCCGAGCAGGCCCAAGCGCCGGCGCGGTCCGCGCCAGCACCAAGGGTTCAGCCGCAGAGGGAAGCCACCTCGGCCGCCAGTAGGAGCTCGGAAATGGAGCTGGCCATGGAGCTGCGCCTAAAATCGCTGGAGGGCAGTATTGAGGCCAATCGACGATTTTTAATCGCTCGCATGACACGAGAGATTCAGGCCGTAAGGCAGGAAGTTCGCAATTTAGGAACTAGCCTAGCGGAACTGAACCAGCGTATCGACACCTTGTCGGCCGAACGCGAAGCACCTGCCAGACCAGCTGTCATGAGCGGCAAGCTCCTCTGGACCGCAGCGCTGTCGATTGTAGGCGTAGTTCTGCTCGGCGGCCTCTTTCTGGCATTTCCGGGCTAGTGCAACAGCCAACGAAATATGTTGCGCTTGCCGCTGGAGATCCGGAAACTGAAACAAACTTACTTTCACCAACCTGAGCGAGGCCAAAAGATGAGCATGATCAAGGAATTTAAGACATTCGCGATGCGTGGCAATGTGGTCGAGGTGGCCATTGGTATCGTTATTGGTGTTGCTTTCGGAAAGATTGTTTCCTCATTTGTTGCCGATATAGTGATGCCGCCCCTTGGCATACTCATTGGTAACGTCGATTTTTCCGACCTGGCCATTACCCTGAAAGAGGCCAGCGGAGATGCCGCAGCCGTGACACTCAGCTACGGTAAGTTTATTCAGACCGTGGTGGACTTCGTGATCATTGCCTTCGCAATATTTATGGTGACCAAGGGCATGAACTCACTGAAGAAAAACGAGGAAGTAAAGCCCGCCGAGCCGCTTACTCTGTCGAAAGAGGAAATACTGCTTACCGAAATCCGGGATCTTCTGAAGCAGAAGTAATCCGCTCGATGAAGTCGGCCTACAATAGCTTAGACAGCGACAAACAAAGTATAGAAAATTTACGTTTTTTTGAGTTGTAGCTTCCTAAGTAGCTTTAGGTGTGCCCAAATCCGACTAGTTAACACCTATACTGGGCTGTAACAGATCGAAACTGGCTTCGAGGCTGAGGTATCGTCAACCCATGGATTTCAAGATCTACGACAAACTCCCCGCTCCGGTGAAGCACTGGCTCGGCATCCTGGGTGCTGCTGGCAAGTATTGGGTGGACAGTCAGGCCTTCATTTACGCCGCAGCGCTGGCGTTCTTCACCGTGTTCTCCATTGCGCCGATTCTGGTCGTAGTGGTCAATGTGGTCGGGTTGGTTATAGGTAGGAGTGCCGTTCAAGGCCAACTTTTCGAGCAGCTCGAGGGAACCATCGGGCCGGAAGCAGCGGGCGTGGTGCAGACGGCGGTGGTCAATTCGCAAATCGACCAGAGCGGAATCTGGCCGGCGTTGATCGGCGTGGTCGCCACCATAATCGGTGCCACCACGGTTTTCGCCCAGATGCAACGCTCTCTGAATGATATCTGGGGCGTAGTGCCACGACCGTCAAGAAGCAGCTTGTGGATTTTCATCAAGAGCCGGCTGTTGTCGCTGACAATCATTCTGGCCATCGGATTCATCCTGTTGGTGTCGCTGCTGTTGTCAGTGACCTTGCGTGCCATCATGGCGTACGCGGACGAATGGCTACCGGTACCTGGCTGGACGATGGTGGGCGTGGAATTGTCCCTGTCGCTGTTCGTGGTCACCTTCCTGTTCGCGGCCATGTTCAAGATTCTGCCCGACGTTGTGCTGTCTTGGCGAGACGTTCTGCTCGGTGCCTTCATCACCGCGGTGCTGTTCACCGTGGGCCGCTCCCTGATCGCCATTTACCTGGCCTATACGGCGACGGCCTCGGCCTACGGCGCCGCCGGCTCTCTGGCGC
>CAZKCY010000288.1:0-3990 GCA_964551155.1 uncultured Marinimicrobium sp.
TGGCCACTACCGTATAGCCTTTCTGCTCGGCCGCCTCTTGTAGCTTCGCAATTTCCTTGCGCTTGAGCAGCAACTTGCGGGTGCGGATTGGGTCGGTCACAAAATGGGTTGAGGCTTCGGGCAAAGGCGTGATGTGCATGCCCAGCAACCAGGCTTCGCCATTTTTGAAAATGACGTAAGTATCGGTCATTTGGACCTTGCCCTTGCGCAGGCTTTTGACTTCCCAGCCCTGCAAGGCAACGCCCGCCTCCATACGCTCGTGCAGCTCAAAATCGAATTTGGCTTTTTTGTTTAGAGCAATGGTATTGCTGCCCGTTTTTTTCTTGGTTTTGCCCATAACTGCGACTGCTGACCTTGGATAAATAACTGGGCCGCCATTATATCGGCTAAGGCCCCGCCCTGTCTTCCAGTCTTCCGCTCCGCGGCCAAAACCGGAGCGCTACTTATACTTCGACGTCAATATCGTTACAATCTGTGCGCACTAGAAGCATTTTGCGCGAAGTTAAAGATAATGACCGGCTGCCGGAGACTTAACCTTGGTAACTAAGCCAAAACAACACGCCATTTGGGGGCACAGGGGCACTTTCGTGCTCGCTGCGACCGGTTCGGCCGTGGGCCTGGGCAATATCTGGAAGTTTCCCTACATTACTGGCGAGAATGGCGGCGGTGCCTTCGTTCTCATGTATTTGGTATTCATAGCCCTGATCGGCATTCCGATTATGATTGCCGAAGTGCTGTTGGGGCGGCGCGGGCGCGCCAACCCGATCAATGCTGTGGCTCTGGTCAGCGAGGAAACCGGCGCGCCGCGGTTGTGGAGCGGCATAGGCTGGTGCGCGGTATTGGCCGGTTTTCTGATTCTGTCTTACTACAGCGTGATCGCCGGCTGGACTCTGGAGTACGTCACCAGCGCTTTGCAGGGTGAGTTTGCCGGGCTTGATGGGGCCAGCTCAACCTTGGCCTTTGAGTCGCTGCTGGCCGACAAAAATCGTTTGATTGGCTGGCAGACATTGTTTATCGGGCTCACAGTTCTGGTAGTCGCCTTTGGTGTAACCAAGGGCCTTGAAACTGCGGTACGACTGTTGATGCCGCTGTTGTTTGCGCTGTTGCTGGTGCTGTTGGGCTATGCGGTGGTAGCCGGGGATTTTGCCGCCGGCGCCGAATTTATGTTTGGTTTTAACTTTCGAGACCTGTCCTGGGAGGCCGCAGCCATTGCGTTAGGGCACGCTTTCTTCACCCTGAGCCTCGCTATGGGCGCGATCATGGCCTACGGTTCCTATATGCCGGGTAAGGCTTCGATAGGCACTATGGTTCTGACTGTCGCGGTGCTAGATACTCTGGTGGCCTTGATTGCGGGCCTGGCGATTTTCCCCATTGTTTTCGCAACCCCGGGCATCAGTCCGGGCGAGGGCGCAGGCCTGATGTTCGTGAGTTTGCCGGTGGCCTTTGGCACCATGCCCATGGGAGTGGTGTTTGGCGCGCTGTTTTTCCTGCTGATTACCCTGGCAGCCTGGAGTTCGACTATTTCGTTGCTCGAACCGGCGGTGGCATATATCACCGAAAAGTTCGGTTTAAAGCGATTGAGCGCCAATTTGCTGATAGCCGGCAGCGCTTGGTTTGTGGGTTTGGGTACCGTCCTGTCGTTTAACGATTGGAAAGCCATAACCCTGATCGGAAAATTCAACTTTTTTGGCCTTGTCGATTTTGTCACTACCAATCTTATGTTGCCATTGGGCGGCTTATTGATGGCAATTTTTGTCGGTTGGGTGGTGCGGCGCGATATACTGCGCAATGAATTGCGTCAGGAGTCTGAGCGCTTTTTTAATCTTTGGTATTGGGTGTTGCGTTACATTTCGCCTTTGGCGCTGTTGGTTGTTTTGCTCGCCGGTCTCCGGCCGCTGTTCGACTGACTGAGAGAGGAACCGATTTTGCCAAATGTAGCTCGGTCCTAAGGCGCCCACCCTGGACAAGTGGAGTAAATTTTGAAGCAGAGAGTAGAGCGCTCAGCGCTTGTGGAGTATTCTGCGGAGCAGATGTTCGACTTGGTGAATGACATAGAAGCTTATCCAGAATATATGGATGACTGTGTCGGCGCCCAGGTTTTGCAGCGCGGCCCCGATTGGCTGGAAGCGCGCCTGGAGTTGCAAAAAGCCGGTTTGACTCAGAGTTTCGTCACCAGAAATCAGCTCAATCCGCCCCATAGTATGACTATGAGTTTGGTGGAGGGACCCTTTTCCCATCTCGAAGGGCGCTGGTCATTTACGCCTATCGAAGGTGCTGGTTGCAGAGTCAGTTTCGAGTTGGAATTTGCGATGCAGAGCCGACTACTGGCCATGGCGGTGGGCAAGTTTTTTGAAAGCGCCGCCAGCAAGCAAGTGGATGCACTTTGCCGGCGCGCTGAAAGCGTTTACGGCCGCAAGGCTTAAGCTTAAAAGCACAGCAGAAATTTTACCGGAGAGAGCCTAGCCTTATGGGCGATGTGGATTTAATTACCGTGGAGGTGGCTTACGCGCTTCCCGACAAACAGAAAATCATTGAGGTGCTGGTGGAGCCGGGCACGACTGCCTATACGGCTGTCGAGCGTTCGGGCATTGTGAAGCTTTTTCCCGATATTGATCTGGAAACGGCAAAAATGGGCATCTTCGGTCAGGCGCTGGGTACCAAAGGGCTTAAACCGCCCCACGAATATGAACTGCATCCGGGGGATCGGGTGGAGATTTACCGGCCGTTGATTATCGACCCGAAAGATATTCGCCGGTTGCGCGCAAAAAAATCCAAAGAGCGGGAGCAGGACGAAGAGTCAAGCTAAAGTCTGTGAGGGAGCTGCGCCTCAAGCTGAGGCCCAGAGGTCGAGCCGGCGTTTAAACCAGCTCAAAGAGCCGAATCAGCTGCTGGTAGTGGGAGTCGGTAAACCGTCGACATCGTCGTCATCGGGCAGGATGATTTCGCCTTCTTCGGTATTAGTGGGTACCGCCGGCAGGTCTTTATCTTCGACAGTCTGCTCTATGTCGCCAGTGAAGTGCGTCATTTTGCCGTCTTCGAAATAGACCGTCATAGCCCGCTGGCGCAGCTGGTCGTCGCCTCGGCGCAAGCTGTAGTAGTAATCCCAGCGGTCATCGTTGAAGGCATCGGCCAGCAGGGGGGTGCCCAGGACGAAGCGTACTTGGCTCTTGGTCATGCCGACTGCCAAGTCATCAATCATCTCCTGATTCAGGACATGGCCCTGCTGAACGTAAATCTTGTGAACGCCGGGAAACTGGAAATAGGAGCACCCCACCAGACTGGTAAGAATGGCGACGACCAGGAGTGGGCGGCTGGCTATTTTCATATTAAGGCTTCCACTTGGTAAAATGAACCGCGATAATACCTGATCGACAGGAACACTGAGAAGGGTTTGGGGGAAAAATGGCCGAAGAAAACCAGGAACTGCGCAAGGCGGGGCTCAAGGTAACGCTGCCGAGAGTCAAGATTCTGCAAATGCTGGAGTCGTCCGAGCAGCACCATATGAGCGCGGAAGATGTCTACAAGGCGCTGATGGAGGCCGGGGACGACGTTGGCCTGGCCACTGTGTATCGAGTGCTGACGCAATTTGAAAGTGCCGGTTTGGTGGAGCGCCACAACTTTGATGGCGGCCACTCGGTGTTTGAAGTCTCGCGTGGGGATCACCACGACCATATGGTATGCATGGACTCCGGACAGGTCATAGAGTTCCACAACGAAAAAATCGAAGCCCTTCAGCGCCAGATCGCCGAAGAACACGGCTATGAGTTGATCGACCACAATTTGGTGCTCTACGTGAAACCCAAAGGCAAAAAGTAGGCAACCAGATAGCCTGATAGCCTGAACGAAAAACGCCGCTCAAAGAGCGGCGTTTTTGTTGGTAAGAGCCTTACTACGCAGATTTGAATTAGCTACTGGGGCAGTCGTTGGGTTTGGGACTCGGGGGCAAGCCCGAAAACCAAACAAGGGGGGGCGAAGGCGCCCAAAAATTGG
>CAZKCY010000289.1:0-3988 GCA_964551155.1 uncultured Marinimicrobium sp.
ATATCCACCAACACCGCGCCCGAGTCAATAGTTTGCTCCAGTTTTGCCAGCGCCAGACTGGCCACTTGAGGCTCCTTCAACAAGCGATAGAAGTTTTGTTTAGACAGGCGCATGAGCACGCCGTCGGTGCGCATACGCACGCTGGCATTGCGGGGGGCGTCGTTTACTAGAGCGTCCTCGCCAAAGCAGCGACCGGTGGTTATGTTCGCCAAATGCTGCTTTTGATCGCCCTGATGGCGACTGACTTCGGCCTCGCCCTCTTTGATAAAGTAGCAGCAATCACCCAGCTCCCCCTGGCGAATTACGGTATCACCAGCGTAGACCACCTGAGGTTCGAGCAGGGAAATAATTTCTTCGACATTGATTGGCGGCACCTTAAAAAACAGGTTGGACTTGAGCAGAGTCATGATCCAATCGACATCCTCATCCAGATCGCGCTGGCGGGAAATATTCAGTTGCAGATAATCCGCCACTTGGCTCCAGGTCAGCAGTTTGTCCAAGCGCTCGCTGTCGATTCTGAGAATACTGCCATCGGTAGCAGCGATTGCAGTGGCGCGCCGGGGCTGCTGATGAGCCAAAGGCAAAAGCGTCGAACGGCCTTTGACCTGCAGGCTAGTGCCGTCCTCAAAGTCTAACGACACATCGCCGTGCAGCAGATAGATGTGTTCACCATCGTAACTGCCGGCGCTGAAGAGCGTCTGGCCCGCAAACACCATTTCGACCCGGCTGTCCTTGAGCAAATCCAGCAGGTGAGCCTCGCTCATGTCTTTTAGAGGCACCAGGGTGCGAGTCAAAGCCAAGTCAAAATCCAAACGCTCGCCTTGTTCCACTTGCGGTGATGACAACATAGAAATTTCCTTTAGCTTTTATGCTGATTCAGCGGAAAAACATTCTGGTGCCTGCCGAGCAAATCCCCGCCGGCCCTGCAAGCCGCCGGTATGTATGGCGACTAAACGCGTGTTTCTTGGCCAATAACCCCTATGCGCCAGTTGTGCCATTCCCCAAAACATTTTCAAGGTATACACAGGGTCCAGTAAAAGCCCGGTTTCGGTTTCAAACCTGTGCCAAAAATTTTTGAGTGTTTCCGGCAACTTGCGACCATAGCCACCGCCGTGAAAGCCACTAATTAGACGCCAGGAGCCGTGCGGTTCATTCGCTCGGCGCAAAGACTCTTCGGTTCGCCTGATATTTGCGCCCAGCTCACCTGCGCCTTTCAGCACCGAGAAACCCAGAACAACTTTGCCAGACGGAAGACCCGAACTGATTCCGGCCAAAGTATTGCCGGTGCCGCAGGCCACACAAACCTCTTGGTAGTTGCCCTGCAACTGCTGCTCCAGCGCCCAGCCCATAACTTGGGTGCCAAGGCTTCCCAAGCGGTTGGCTCCGCCTTCCGGCAGCGCGTAAAAATCGCCATAGCGTTGATGCAGCTCATGCATCTGAATAGCGGCTTCACGGCCATAATCCGAACGCGGTACAAAGTGCAGCTGCATCCCCCAGCGCTCGGCATCGGCCAGCGTCGGACTCAAATTAACCGGCCGTTCACCGCGCACAACGCCAATCGTCTCAAAGCCAAAGTATCGCCCTGCCGCCGCCAGAGCGTGCAGGTGGTTGGAGTAAGCTCCACCCCAACTCAGCAACCGGCGGTAGCCACCGGACTTGGCCGCCTGCAGGTTGTAAAACAGCTTATAAAACTTGTTGCCGCTCAACTGTGGGTGCACCAGATCCTCGCGACGCACCAGCACCTCAATTCCCCGAGCCGCCATGGCAGGCCAATGGAGCTTCTCTATAGGCACTGCCAGCGCCGCTTGTCGAAGCTCGGCTTCGACAAAGCGGTAGTCTTCTTGCAGCGCTAAGCTCATCCTTGCTCAGCCAGTGCCTGACTGGCCAGTTCCTGATGTTTGCTGCAACGATCACTTTCACCCTGGTGAAAATCGCGCGGGTGATTCACTCGGCTGAGCGGCTGAGCACAGCGATTACCCGAGGCATCCAAGGCGCGGCATTGAGGGTTTTGGTAGTGTTCCAGCCAATCCCGGTAGAGAGCTTCATCGACACCACATTTATCGGCCGCAAAGGCTTCGGGATTGTCCATATAGCGCCCCATCTCATCGGCGGCCACGCTGATTTGACCAGCTCCGGGATGAAAGGCGACAAAATTGATGCCCGCGCGACTGAGTTTGTTGAGCAATTGGCCACTGCCCTGGTTGAGCAATGATTGGTTTTCCTGGCGCAGGCGCCCTACTTCATCTTTGAGGTTGTTTTCCTGCTGCTGGCGGTAAAACAATTCCATTTCGCGCATATCCAGGCGCTCTTGCAGCTCGTTGGTAGCACTTTGGATACGGGCCGCCAGCTCGAGCTCGAAATTTTCCTGAAGGGTCTGCAACTGACTGCTTTCGTCCATATGCGCGGCTTTGAGCTTATGGGAAAAATAGTCGCGCATGCCCTCTATTTTGGTAGCCTGAGCGTCGAAATTCTCCCGCAGAGTCTCGTGGCGGTGGTTCAGCTCGGCGTTTTTTTCCTGCAGTTGTTGGATTTTCTCTCGATACAGCTGCAGCCGCTTTTGATTTTCCTGTTGCAGAGTCTGGATTCGGCGCTCGTGGCGGTTGTTCAGGGTGGTAATCCGCAGCCGCTGTTCGCGCAGCATATGCGCCATGCGGTCACGCAATTCTTGGGAATACTGCTGATGCAACCGTTGCTGCAGCTGTTCGTGGCTTTTTTCTTCCACCACTTTTGGGCTTACCGGCTTTTCCCGAACCATCAAACCCAGGCGATTACGTCTTACCGCCTTGCGCGCCAGCACAAAGCTGTTGCGTCCGGGCTGCATTTGGGGGTCCCAGAGGTTTTTTTGCTGCCATTCGATCGGGCACTGGCTGTAGCAGGCCAAGGTTATGGGGCCGGCACCTAGGTCGGGGCCTTTCGCGGCGGTGTTGGCAAGTTGCTGCAGAGGGATGTTCCAGCGCTGATCAACCATGCCGGCGGCATCGAAGTCCACCCGAAAAAATACCATGGCGGTAATGCAAAGCTGTTCGTCTATACGCAGGTAAGCGGCTTTGGCGGTGGTTCCCGCTTGTTCTAGAACGGGAACGAATCCATCCAGAATTGCTTCAAATTCGGGATACAGCATTTCTCGAGCGATTTGGTCATCGCTAAAAAAAAGGATGGCTTCAGTCTGCTCGGCTCTGTCTGGCGACATGGGCGAATCCGCGTCCTAAAATGAATAGATTGCCGACAGTATAGGGCATACCAATAGCGCCGTCAGGCGCCAACACTGCCGTTTCTGGCATTATGCTGATCGCTTGGCAGTTACGCTGTGATGGGGTAGGCAGACTGGATCGATTGGGGGCCTGGAGGAGGGAAAACCCGCTTTATCAGCGGTTTAGAGGTCGGAATAGTCTTCCGCCAGGTCATCATCGTCTTCGCAGGACAGTTCCAGCAGTTCTTCCAGATAGTCGTTCATGTTTATAGCTCCGTTTGAAAAGTTATGGCAAAGGCGGGATTCCCTCCCCTTTGCCGATCCGTCAGGCTAAACCTAGCAAGAGTTTGTGACAATTGTGTGTAAGGGTCTCTGGTAAAACCCTGAAAATCACAAAACACCGGCTGCTCGTGCGGGAAAACTTTTCTGAGATTGGGGCAGGCTTTGGCGAGCTTCCTTTAGCCATGAGCAGCCTGGAGCGGACTGCTTACCCGGTGCCTTAACTCGCCCGGACTCGATAGTGGGGAAGCTTTTCTCAAAACGCATAAATACATCCCTGTAGCTCCTTCACTTCGTCCCTGAAGTGAAGGTTTGAGAAAAACTTCCCCACTACCGAGCCCTCTGAAGCATCATCAGCAACCGAGCTCAAGCGCAAACTTACCCACGCTTACTAGCACCGAATGGCCAGTAGGCGTTGGGTAAGGGGCTCGGGGACCGTCTCCAGCAGGGATGCTGCGGTTCGGCGCCCCGAAGTCGAGCCCCCACGGACGGGTTCACGGCGTGTCTCCGAGTGCCTTA
>CAZKCY010000290.1:0-3971 GCA_964551155.1 uncultured Marinimicrobium sp.
GAAGCGCCAGAGGGTCAGAAGGGTTTGGTGAGTTTTCTTCAGGAGCGTGTGCCGCATGGACGCGGCACTCGAGCCTCCATGGAGGGATTTACGGCGTCTCCTGAAGGGAACTCGCCAAAGCCTGCCCGACAACTCAAAAAGCCTCCTAACCTCCACTCTTTTTCCAAATTCCAGGACAACCCCTATGGCGGCAAATTCGACGAAAAATGCGCCGACTTATTTGACCCCCGGGGCCCCAGGTAAGCTATAATCACAACAGTCCTAGGATGTACGCCAGTCGACACGTCCTTGAGCCGATATCTTTGCAGTAGGCGTTGCCTTGCAGGTCTTGTTGAGCATTACCGCACGTCGGGAAGCCTGATAGACCGCTGGCATCGCCACCTTGAGCCTTTGGGTTCAAGGCCCGCTCGACAGCGGCATCCCGGGACTCTTTTCCTATATTTCCATGGCTATTTCCCATACCCCAAAGAACTCAAAGATAACCTTCAAAAGACACCAAGGCGCGCCATGGCTGACCCCAATGCCTTAACCCAAAGCGCTCTCGACGCCGACCTTAGACCCGATCCCAACCTTTTATCCGCCAAACGACAACTGCGCCGACAGATGCGCGCTCGCCGGCGTGCCTTGAGTCCGGCGCAGCAACGCCGTTCGGCCCAGGCTTTGGCTCGACAACTACAGCGCATGCCCGCGTTTATCCGGAGCCGGAAAATTGCGCTCTATTTACCCAATGACGGTGAAATCGATCCCCGGCCTTTGGCGAAAAAAGCCTGGCGCATGGGCAAGCACTGCTACCTCCCCGTGCTGCATCCGCTTAAGCCGCGCCAACTGATTTTTATTCGCTACCGCCCGGATACCCCTTTATATCCAAACCGCTTCGGCATTCCAGAACCCGACCTGCGCCGCCATTCATGGCTGACGCCCGAAAGTCTGGATCTGGTATTGCTACCGCTGGTGGCATTTGATCGGGAGGGAGGACGACTGGGTATGGGCGGAGGTTTTTACGACAGCACTTTTGCGTTTAAAAACCGCACCTTGCCGCGCAAGAGCAAACCCCAGCTGGTGGGTCTGGCGCACAGCTGTCAGGAAGCCGAATCCGTAGCGCGGGAAACATGGGACCTACCGCTCAGTGCAATCGCCACCGAGCGGGAATTGATTTGGGCAAAATAGGATATTTTCACCAGCCAGCCAGGCTGAAGACAGTTTTTCAGCGGGACTCGAGCGCCACTACCAAATCATTATTCTCAGAGCTAAATACTTCGCCCAAATCCAAAGCGCTGATAAAAACACCCACGCAAAAAACCACTATGGCCAAGGTAACTATGTCTGTTTTCATTGTAATTAGACCTTCAGGTAAACAAGTTTTGTGAGGGCCAATAGGCATTCCATCCTCGAACAAAATCCCGTTCCGTGTCGATCCTGAAGCGGCGACAGACTCACTATCCTAACGCCCAAAAGCCTCCTGGCAAGGCTCTAGTCGTCAAAAGCAATTAAAAAATGCCGAATTGTGAAGAAAATCACGATAGATTGAAAAATAAAACCGGAACAGAAACCTTATTGCCTTTACTCAACTGTCATCCTGAGCCCGCGAAGGATCTTCTCGACAGGTTACCAGACGCATCAGAAAGCAGAAGAACTTCCACTGGCTTAGATCCCTCGCAAGCTCGGGATGACATGCCGGGATTGCCGCTCATGAGCAGCAATCGCAACAGCCTGCGTTTTCGGTAATCGTTTTCTAGCCCAAAAACACCTGGTAAGCGGGGTTTTCCGTTTCATCCCAGTAGGGATAATTGATCTCGTCGAGAAACTTGCGCACCTGAGCGCGCTCGCTCTTGGGCACTTGCATACCCACCAGCACCCGGCCGAACGCCGAACCGTGATTGCGATAGTGAAACATGGAAATATTCCACTCGCCGGCCACTCGATTCAAAAACGCATAGAGCGCGCCCGGGCGTTCGGGAAACTCAAACCGGAACACCATTTCCTCGCCCACCTGGGGCGCATGACCGCCCACCATATGCCGAACATGCAGCTTGGCCAGCTCGTTATCGGTCATATCGGCGACGGTATAGCCCTTCTTGGTGAGCATCGCCACCAGCTCGGCCCGGTCCGCGCCGCCTGAGGCCACCTGAATGCCGACAAAAATCTGAGCCTGTTTCTGGTCCGCGTAGCGGTAATTGAATTCGGTGATGTTGCGCCGTCCCAAGGCCTTGCAAAAATCCTTATAGGCGCCGGGGCGTTCGGGAATGGTGACCGCGAGAATCGCCTCGCGCTGCTCGCCGATTTCGGTGAGCTCGGAAATATAGCGCAGGCGATCAAAATTGATGTTGGCGACGCAGTCGATGGCGATCAAAGTTTGGCCCACAGCGCCGGTTTCGGCGACGTATTTTTTCAACCCCGCGACGCTCACCGCCCCGGCGGGTTCGGCGATGGAACGGGTGTCTTCAAAGATGTCTTTGATGCCGGCGCAAATCTCGTCGGTGTTGACGGTAATCACTCCGTCGATGGTTTTCTTCAGGATCCGAAAGGTTTCTTTGCCTACTTGGGACACGGCCACGCCGTCGGCAAAAATACCCACATGGGGCAAAGTCACCCGGCGGTTCTTGTCCATGGCCGCTTTGAGACTGGCAGACTCTTCCGACTCAACCGCAAACACCTTGACGTCGGGGCGCACATATTTCACATAGGCGGCCACACCGGCGCAGAGGCCACCGCCGCCGACCGCGACAAAAATCGCATCGATATGGCCGGGGTACTGACGCAGAATTTCCATCGCCACAGTGCCCTGGCCGGCAATCACGTCGGGATCGTCAAAGGGATGGATGTAGGTCAGCCCCTTCTCCTCGATCAGGGTCTTGGCATGCACCGAAGCCTCATCGTAACTGTCGCCGTGCAACACCACTTTGACCATCTTGCCGCCCCGGGCGCGCACCGCATCCACTTTGATTTGCGGCGTGGTGCGCGGCATGACGATAGTCGCTTTGACCCCTAAGTGATTGGCACCCATGGCCAGGCCCTGAGCGTGATTGCCCGCCGAAGCCGCTATCACCCCGCGCGCTCGCTGCTCTTCGGTCAACTGCAGCAGCTTGTTGTAGGCGCCGCGAATCTTGAACGAAAACACCGGCTGCAAATCTTCGCGTTTCAACAGCACCTTATTGTTGGTGCGCTGGGACAGCAGACGCGCGGAATCGAGCGGCGTTTCTATGGCCAGATCGTAAATGCGGGCGTTGAGAATGCGTTTGATGTAAGAGTCGGGCATGGCTTTTTTATTGGCTCGAAGGTGGATTAATGAGTGAGCGGCAACCAGGCAAATAGGACTGGGCGGCGACAAGCGGTACCATGGTAAACAATTTGCCGGCAGCTGACATCTATAGGGGCAAATTCCGTATAATGACAGCTATCGGAAACGCCACCGCGGAGAGTCGACATGACCCAGGATGAACTCAAAAAAGCTGCAGCCCAGGCTGCGGTAGACTATATCTCAGCCAAGCTGGAAAGCGATAGCATCATAGGCGTGGGCACCGGCTCGACCGCCAACTATTTTATCGATGCACTGGCCGAGAAAAGCGAATATTTTGCCGGCGCCGTGGCGAGTTCCGACGCCTCAGCCAAACGTTTGAGGAGCCTTGGGATTAAAGTGCTCGAACTCAATGAAGTCAGCGAGCTGTTGGTTTATGTCGACGGTGCCGACGAGTGCAATCCGGATCTCGAATTGATCAAAGGCGGCGGCGGCGCCTTGACCCGGGAAAAAATCGTTACCGCGGTGTCCAAGGAGTTCGTCTGTATCGCCGATAAAAGCAAGTGGGTGGAGATACTGGGCAAATACCCGCTGCCGGTCGAGGTCATTCCCATGGCCCGCTCCTACGTAGCGCGCGAGCTGGTCAAATTGGGCGGTAAGCCGGTCTACCGGGAAGGCGTAGTCACCGATAACGGCAATGTGATTCTCGACGTGCACCAGATGCAGATTCTCTACC
>CAZKCY010000291.1:0-3963 GCA_964551155.1 uncultured Marinimicrobium sp.
CCATAATTTTTCTAATTTTTGTAACTGTACCCAATATTGCCCTGGGCTTACTCTGGGTGCAAGAGAAGGGAGGTCATCAAAGTGTTGTCGGAAAGAAAAATACCGCTGTCAGTCACTGTATGGGGCGCCGCCTTTTTGGGCATGGCGAGCTTTGCCGGTACCTTTCCCATAACCCGCGCGCTAACCAAAGAGTTCTCCGCCATACAACTGGGCAGCGGCCGGGTAATCGTCGCCGGCCTGATCGGCGCGCTGGTGCTATTTGTATTCAGGCCCGGGCTGCCTGCTCGCGATACCTGGGTCAGCTTAGGTATAGCCTCTCTGGGCGTCGCTTTCGGTTTTCCTTTGCTGTCGGCAGCGGCTTTGACGGAATTGACCGCTTCCAGCGCCGCGGTCGCCGCCGGCATATTACCGCTGCTAACCGCTCTGGCCGCTACCTTGATCGCGGGCGAGCGCCCCGCCCGGATTTTCTGGCTCGGTTGTGGTTTTGGCTGCGCGGCGGTAGTGGTACAGGCGCTGCTGGAATCCGGCTGGCAATGGCAGGCCCGCAACAGCCTGTTTTTTGCCGCTATGTTATGTGCCTCTATCGGCTACGCCGCCGGTGCCCGCGCGACCCGCCGCTTGCCAGCCTGGCAGGTGGCCTGCTGGCTGGCCCTTTTGGCAGCGCCGATAAACTTGTTGCTGTTGTTCGGTTTGGAGTTCGGCGGCCTGAAGAATCTGCAGCCGATTCGCTGGGGCTGGCTGGGCTTTGCCTACTTGGTGCTTTTCAGCCAGCTATTCGGGTTTGTCTGTTGGAATCATGCCCTGGCCCACGGCGGTATCGCCAAAGTGGGGCAGCTGCAACTGCTGCAACCGTTTTTGACCTTAATGATCGCAGCCGTCTGGCTGGGAGAAATAGTATCGCCCTGGTCGTTAGTGCTGCTTTTTTTTGTGATCGCCAGTATTGCACTGGCCCGTTCCAAGCCGTCCCATTTTAAACCATCCCCCAAGGAGGAAATCGCATGAAACCGTCTATGCACACCCCAGGTACATCCTATGCCATACACATCGTCAACGCTTTTGCCTCTGGCCCTTTTACCGGCAACCCGGCGGCGGTAATTGCGACCGAAACAGCGCTCGACGAAACACTCATGCAGCGCATAGCAGCGCAGAACAACCTCTCCGAAACCGCTTTTGTGGTAACCGGTGAAACCCCCATGCCGCTGCGCTGGTTCACTCCGAAGGAGGAAGTACCCTTGTGCGGCCACGCGACTCTGGCCACCGCAAAAGTTTTGTTCGACACCCGCTATCAGGATCGAGAGAAGTTGCGCTTTGCCAGCGCCAGCGGCGAACTCTCGGTTCGCCGAAATGGCGAGCTGCTGCAGCTGGATTTTCCGCTACGCCGCCCCAGCAGTGAAACTCCGCCCTCTATAAGCCAGATAGCCGATGCTCTAAACTGCAGCGAAAGCGAGCTCGAAGAATGCTTTGTCGCCAGTACGCTGGTAGTGGTTATAAAAAGCCAGGAAAGCCTGGAGAAGTTGAAGCCGGACATGATCAAGCTGCGAGCGCTGCACAGTTTCGCGGTCGCGGCCACCGCAGCCGGAAAAAGCGTTGATTTTACCGCGCGCTTTTTCGCCCCCAACGCCGGCATCGACGAAGACCCGGTAACTGGCTCCGCCTATACTTTTCTGGCGCCTTACTGGGCGCAGCGGTTGGGACGCGACTCGCTTAGCGCGCAGCAGCTTTCTGCACGCGGAGGAGATTTGCAGTGCAGGCTTGCCGGCGAACGCGTTTTAATCGCAGGGCGTGCTCAGCTCTATCTGAAGGGCGAAATTTCAATTTAAGAGAGTAGCTATGCTCAACGTCGGTATCTACTTGCTCGACCAAATCGAAGTACTCGACTTCGCCGGCCTTTCGAGGGGTTTTATCACTGCCTATCGAGTTTTCCGAACATCGACTACGAAGAACTAGACCACCTTCCAAAAGTACCGCTAGCCAGTGTTATTAAAAACGAAATGAAATAGAAAAATAGGTTTTACTTCATCTGTTCATATAGTCAATAGGATATTTGATATACATCAAATTAGGTTCTAAGTTTTGAACTAGACTAGACAAACACCAATGTTAATCCCGGTCGCGCAAGACGCGCCGGGCGTTCAAATAATGCATGCAGCGATGGAGTGATGTCATGACTTCACCCGAACAGCCGCAAAAAGAACAAAAGCGCAGGGAGTGGCGGCTTTTTCTGTTCATCGTGGTCTTTCTCTTTCCGATCCTCGCCGTCGCGCTGGTCGGCGCTTACGGATTCACCATTTGGATGTATCAATTATTGGCCGGTCCCCCTGCCGGCTAAGGGAGATCAGAGTGTCTGCTGCGAGCATGATTGAAAGAACCGAAAGCCTAATCCCACTGCAAGACAAAGACGCCGATCTGCATGTAGCCAGCTTGGTGGTTTATTGTCGGCCCGACGCGCTCAACGACGCCCGCGACTGGCTGCTGCTTCAACGTGGCGTAGAAATACATGCCCAGAATGAACAGGGCAAATTGGTGGTGGTGGTGGAAAGTCACGACGCTCAGGACATTTTGGATTTGATCGACGCCGCCCATGAACAGCCCGGCATCGTCAACGCCGCCCTGATATACCACGAGATAGTCGCACCGGAATAAAACGGCCCGGAAGAAAGATAGCCGCGCCAGAAGAACAACAGGAGGTCCCATGAAACTTACCCGCCGCCAATTCGCCAAGGCCAACGCCGCCGCCGTTGCGGCCTCGGCGATAGGCATGCAGCTGCCCGCCTCGGCCAGCAACCTGGTGACCAACCGGGACTTGACCACACTGACCTGGAATAAGGCTCCCTGTCGCTTCTGCGGGGTGGGCTGCGGGGTCATGGTCGCGACCCATAGCGATAAAGTGGTGGCCACCCATGGCGATGTCAAAGCCGAAGTAAATCGCGGCCTCAATTGCGTCAAAGGCTATTTTCTGTCAAAAATCCTCTACGGCCCCGACCGTTTGCACAAGCCTTTGCTGCGCATGAAAAACGGCAAGTACGACAAGCAGGGCAGCTTCCAGGAAATCAGCTGGGACCAGGCCTTCGACATTTTGGCGGAAAAATTCAAGGAGTCCATTCGCGAAGATGGCCCCGAGAGCGTGGCCATGTTCGGCTCTGGCCAGTGGACCGTATGGGAGGCCTACGCGGCCAGCAAGCTGTTCAAAGGCGGCTTGCGCAGCAACAACATCGACCCCAACGCCCGGCACTGCATGGCCTCGGCGGTAGCCGGCTTTATGCGCGCCTTCGGCATAGACGAGCCCATGGGCTGCTACGACGATATAGAACACGCCGACGCCTTTGTGCTCTGGGGCGCGAACATGGCCGAAATGCACCCCATTCTCTGGAGCCGTATTACCGACCGGCGCCTGTCGTTCGATCACGTGGAAGTAGCAGTGCTCTCGCCCTACGAAAACCGCAGCTTCGAGCTGGCCGATCAGCCCATTATTTTTAAGCCCCACACCGATCTGTATATTCTCAATTACATCGCCAACTACATTATTCAGTCCGACAGCGTTAACAAAGAGTTCGTCAATAAGTACACCCGTTTTGCCAAAGGCCAGGACGACATTGGCTACGGCCTGCGCCCCGAAGACCCGCGCCAGCAAAACGCCGAAGGCGCCGATAAAGCCAACACCTGGACCGATATCAATTTCGAAGAGTTTGCCGAATTTGTCAGTGAGTACACACTCGAGCGCACCGCGCGGGAAACCGGTGTCCCGGCACGGCAGCTGGAACAACTGGCGAAGCTCTATGCCGACCCCAACAAAAAAGTCATGTCCACCTGGACCATGGGTTTTAACCAGCACACCCGCGGGGTCTGGGCCAACAACATGGTCTACAATATTCACCTGCTGACCGGCAAGATTTCCGAGCCCGGCAACAGTCCCTTCTCATTGACCGGCCAGCCATCGGCCTGCGGCTCGGCGCGCGAAGTGGG
>CAZKCY010000292.1:0-3961 GCA_964551155.1 uncultured Marinimicrobium sp.
GGTGCTGCTCAAGGATGTGGGCAAAATCAAGCTCGACCAGGAGTTGCTCGCCAAGTCGGAGCGCACGCAAGAAGAGGAGCGAATTTACGAATCGTTTGTCGATATCGGTGTGGAGATTTTGCGCAAGACTCCCGGCGTTGAGCCGCGGGTGATCAGTGTGGTTAAAACCCACTGCGAGCGTCTCAATGGCAGCGGCTTCCCGCAGCACCTGCAGGGCGACAAGATCCCGTTGCTGGGAAAGATTGCCGGGGTGGTGACCTACTACGATAACGTCACCAACCCACGCGGGGCGCGCCAGCCCATAGCACCCTCAAAAGCGGTTTCCAAATTGTACGATTTGCGCAACACTCAGTTCCAGGAAGAGCTGGTGGTGGAGTTTATTCGCGCCATAGGACTCTACCCCACCGGGACGTTGGTGGAGCTGAGTACCGGCGAAGTAGG
The DNA here is from genome assembly GCA_964551155.1 of uncultured Marinimicrobium sp. GTDB lineage: Bacteria > Pseudomonadota > Gammaproteobacteria > Pseudomonadales > Cellvibrionaceae > CAZKCY01. Next base: position 442 of record CAZKCY010000292.1, read on the forward strand.
TGTGGTGGTCGAGCAGAATTTCGAGCGCCGCTTAAAGCCTAAAGTTATGCTGGTGCTCAACGCCGTCAAGGAGCCTCTGGCCAAACCTCAGTTGTTCGATCTGGCCGAAGACGACAAGCGCAAGCAGGCCCTGCTGGATTCGGGTAAAAAGAGCCGCTATGAAGTGGAAAAGGTTGAAATCGCCCGGGATTTGGAGCCGGGCAGTTACGACGTCGATATCACCTCGATTCGCGATGAGTACATTCTCAAGAAAGAAAAAACGGGCTTGATGGCGCTCTTGGACCGCTTCCAATCCTAGCGGTTAATTTACAGACGCCGTCCCAATCGCTCCCCCATCAAAGTCGCGCTGCCGGCCTGGTAGCGCGAATCCCACTCGACCTTGCCTTTGGGAAACAGCACGATTGCCGTTGAGCCCAATTTGAACCGACCCATTTCCTCGCCGGTCGCCAATTCGATTTGTTGCTCGGGTTTGTAGTCCGTGGTTCGGACTTCGCGTTTAAACGGAGTGACATCCCCCGCCCAAACGGTTTCGATGCCGGCGACAATCATGGCGCCCACCAGTACCACCGCCATAGGACCGGCGTCGGTATCGAAGATGGCGACTGCCCGTTCATTGCGGGCAAACAGCCTTGGTACCTGACTGGCGGTAGCGGTATTCACCGAAAACAAATCTCCCGGAACGGCCACCATCCGCTGCAGCTGGCCTCTATAGGGCATGTGTACTCGGTGATAGTGACTGGGGGACAGATAGATGGTGGCAAAGTGACCATCGTCGAATTGCCGCGCAAGCTCCTCGTCACCGCCGAGTAGCTCTAAGGTAGAGTACATATGTCCCTTGGCCTGAAAAATTCGGCCCCCCTCTATTTTGCCCAGTTGGCTGACAAATCCGTCCGCTGGACAGACCACCGCATCGGCGTCTGGACATATGGGGCGGGCATCAGGTTTTAGGGGGCGGGTAAAAAAGTCATTGAAACAGGCATAGGCGCGCGGGTTTTCCTCCAGCGGCTCGCTCATGTCGACCTGGTAACGTTTGATAAACCACTCGATAAAGGTGTTTTTTACCCAGGAAATGCGGCATCGACCGAGCCAGCCGGCGGCGCGGGAGAGGCTGTGTTGGGGGGTTATGTACTGCAGGGCGGCGAAAAGCTTGTCATTCATAGGGGCGGCAAATTCCGGATTTTTGAATCAGAGCGCATCTTAGCAAATTAGCGGCCCCAGGATCGGCAAATCGCCAATGAAAAAGCCCAATTGGACCTTGGGGCTGGGCTATAATGGCGCTCAATTTTTGTTATTTGAGCAGTGCCATGTCTGACCAAGCCGCCGTTTCTTCTACCGCGCCTGCCCCCGCCGCGCCGGATTTGCGCCCCGCGCGCGCGCAGGATCTGGATGCCCTTTTGGCTTTGGAGCAGCGCTGTTTCCAAACCGACCGGCTGAGCCGACGGAGTTTTCGCCGCTGGCTCGAGAGCGACCACTGCGTGTTTACTCTGGCCTGGATCGAAGATCAGCTGGCCGGTTACATACTGGTGCTGTTTCACCGCGGCACCCGTTTGGCGCGCATCTACTCTTTAGCCGTAGATCCGGCATTTCGGGCGCGAGGTCTTGCCACTCAGCTGATCGCCGCCGGTGAACAGGGCGCTCTGGAAAGTGGCCGCTTGCATATGCGCCTGGAGGTCAGCAGCCAGAACCATGGCGCCATTCGGCTCTACGAAGCGCTCGGCTACCGCCGTTTTGGCCTCTACCAGGATTATTACGAAGACCACAGCGACGCCCTGCGCTATCAAAAGCGTATTCGGGTCTTTCACGGCGACACTCACCACGGCGCCATTCCCTGGCTGGCCCAAACCACGCGCTTCACCTGCGGCCCGGCGGCTTTGATGATGGCTTTGACCTCACTGGATCTCAATTACCGTCCCTCGCCCAGCGAGGAGCTGCGTATCTGGCGCGAATCGACCACTATTTTCATGACCTCGGGGCACGGCGGCTGTCATCCCATGGGCTTGGCTCTGGCGGCCAATGCGCGCGGGTTTCGGGCCCAGGTCTGGGTCAATCAGACCGGGCCCTTGTTTCTCGATGGGGTGCGCGACGAGAGCAAAAAACCGGTGATGTCGCTGGTACACGAGGATTACGCCCGCCAGATGGAGGAGCGAGGCCTGCCGATTCACTACCAGGATCTGTCCCAGGAGGATATGATCCGGGCCTTTGAGCGTGGTGCAGTGCCGCTGATTCTGATCAGTACCTTCCGCCTGGATCGCAAAAAAGCGCCCCACTGGGTGGTGATGAGCGGCTTCGACGCCGATTGTATTTATGTGCACGATCCCGACCCCGAAAGTCAGAGTCAAACCGCTTTGGATTGTCAGTACATTCCACTGCTGAGGGCCGATTTTGGCCTGATGACCAGTTTTGGTCGCAGCCGCTTGCGTACCGCGGTGATCATCGAACCGTTGGAGGCCGAGAGCGCCGAGGCATGACCAAGCATGAATAGTGTTGCCCTCAAAGCCGCACCTCTGGCGTTTGACTATCGGGTGGTGCGCTCCAGCCGCCGCCGGCGCATCAGTATCGAAGTACGCGATGCCCAGGTGGTGGTTCGAGCGCCGACAGGCGTTCCCGACCATACCTTGCATCAGCTGGTGCGCGACAAGCGCCAATGGGTGGACGCCAAGCTCGCCGCCCAGCGGGCCATAATCGCCCAGATTCCCGAATACTCCTACCTGGCCGGTAGCCGCATGCCCTGGCTGGGCCGGGATTTGACCCTGGTGTTGGGCAAAGGGAGCACCGCCTCGGTTACCCGCCGCGACGATCAGCTGCACATTATTCTGTCCAATCGCAGTCGCTTGAGTGCCTTAGAGCAAACCCGGCGTCTGGTAAGCCAATGGTACAAAGACACCGGCCTGACCGTACTCGAGCGCAAGACTCGGGCCTTGGCCGAGCTTATGGGGCTCAAATGCAATCAGGTGACTGTCAGAGTGACGCGCTCCAAATGGGGCCATTGCACCAATCGCGGCGCCATCCAATACAACTGGCAGATCCTGCTAGCGCCCGAGCCGGTAGTGGATTATCTTGTGGCCCATGAGGTGAGCCATCTGCGCCATCAGAACCACAGCGGCGCATTTTGGCAGCTGGTCGCCAGTGTTTGCCCCGACTATGCCAAGCAGCGCGCCTGGCTCAAGACCAACGGCCGCTGCCTGGTGCTGTAGAACCGCTTTCAAAATCGAGGATTAGTCATGACCGAACTGAGCGATGACCCGGCCGAAAACCTGGATCGATTTATTGTCGAATCCCTTGAGCAGGGTTGTGTTTGGGGGCTCGAGGGTCCCGAAGGCTGGGCCCTGTGCGATTCGGAAAAGTACGACCGCAGCGATGTAATTCCGCTTTGGTCCAACCTGGATCTGGCGAAAATACACTGCCGGGAAGAGTGGGCCGAGTATCAGCCGGTGGCGATAGATCTGGAGGAGTTTCTCGACGACTGGCTCACTGGCATGCACGAGGATGAGCTGCTGGTAGGCGTTAACTGGAACGAGGA
>CAZKCY010000293.1:0-3957 GCA_964551155.1 uncultured Marinimicrobium sp.
AATGGTGGCCGCCAAAGGTTGACCCGCGAGCATATGGGCACCGTCCAGCTCACCGGTTATCACTCGGTCGAGCAACACTTTCCAGTTCGCCTGAGCTTCCAATTCAACGAACAGGCCCTCGTCTTCGAAGTAGCCTTTTTCCAGCGCAATCGCCAAAGGCGCCATATCGGTGAGCTTGATAAAGCCAAATTTCAGGTCTTCTTTTTCCGGTGCGCCGAGCGCCAAAGCGCTGTTGCTGAATACCAACATAGCGGCCGCGCCTGCCAAGGTTCGCAGCCAGCGCGAGCGCGAGGATAAAAGCATCTGTTTGACCAAGTTCATAAACTTAACTCCAGAAATCCTTTGAGAATCACAACAAAAAAGCGCCCGCCGTTGCATTCGTAAAAATGCAGCGACGGGCGCCTTTGCCCTGGGTACTTTTACCGCCGTTGGTTCGAGTACCAAATTGTGTGTATACGCTTAAGGTAATTCAAAGTCCGTGCCAAGAGTGAAACTGGACGAATTCGCTGGAGAAGTTCTCAAAATGCGGACCGCGCTGGCCTTTGTGCACTCAAGCGGAACACAAAAGTCCGGCTTGGGCACTCGGGTGTCGGTTTTGGTGCGCAGAGCGTTGGCTTAGAGTGAGTGAAAGCGGTGCGAGGCTGCGTTACTTTGGAACATGGTCGGGCAACTTTAATGGTGTCTTGTTTGAGCGCTGAGCGTTGCCAAGAAGCCTCAGCGGCTTTGCTCGCAGTTCCGTAGCTCGGGTTGCAAACCGGCGCTATAGAGACTTCAGCTCCAACAGCTGGCGTGCCAGCTCAACCAGTTTTTGCTGGCGCTGCATGGCCTGCTGACGCAGCAAATTGTAAGCCTCGCTTTCACTCAGCTGGCGGTTCTGCATCAATAGGCCTTTTGCCTGCTCGATAATCGCTCTATCCGAAAGTTTTTGGTGGGCGCTACCCAGAGCCCGATTCAGTTGATGTTCGCGTCTGTGGCGCGCCAAGGTAGTGGAGACAATGGTGGCCAGCCGCTCTTGGGCAATTTGACCGGTAATGAAACTAGTCACCCCCGAATCTATGGCGTGCTGGGCGGCCGAACAATCGCCGTTCAAGCAAAGCATTAGCAGGGGGAAGCGGCCCTGTTGGTACAGCTGATGGCATTGGTTGGCGAGCGCGCCAGTCAATTGCGGGCAGGAAACCACGATCAAATCTGGATTCAGTCGGGCGGCTTCTTGAACCAGGCCTTTAGGTTCTCCGGTAAGATGTGTTTGATAGTCTGGTTTGGCGCTGAATAGCGATTCATGGGCATCTGTGCCGCGAAGTGACAGCGCCTTGAAGTACAAAATCTTGAGCATCTCTATATTCCTTGCCCTGGGAAAACCCAAGCTAAGAAGTGAGCAATATTTGTACCACTGTTGGCGCTGAGATGGTTCGGATGAGCCCCAAGGCTATTGGTGGCATAATGAGATTCGGTCCCTTTGGGTGCAAGTGACAAAGGGGGTGAGAGGGTTTTTCTAAAACCGCGCTTTTGCAATTTATTGTTTGAGGTACCCCTAGATGGCAACACTACAAGATCAGCTTCTGAAGGCAGGCTTGGTGAACGAGAAACAGGCAAAACAAGCCGGTAAGGAGAAGCGCAAGCAAAGCAAAGTGGCTCGGCGTACCGGCGAGGATTTGAGTGAAGGACTTAAACAGTCCGCCCAGCTCAGCCGAGCTCAGAAAGCCGAACGCGACCGCGCCTTGAATCGGGAGCGCCAGCAGGAACAGGAACGCAAGGCGGTTGCGGCGCAAATCAAACAATTAATTCAGACGCACCGACAATCCAAGGGTGCCGGCCCAGGCGAGGTGGACTACAATTTTACTGATGCCAAACGCATTAAGAAGCTGCGGGTGTCGCCGGCAGTCCAACAGCAGTTGATTCGCGGACAGCTGGCGGTGGTGCGCTTGGGAGACGATTACGAGTTGGTGCCTCGGGTGGTGGCAGACAAAATCGCTTTGCGCGATGCCAGTACTGTGGTGGTCGCCAACAGCAAACCGGTCCAGCATGACGACGATGAAGACCCCTACAAGGATTACGTAATCCCCGATGATTTAATGTGGTAAGGAGGCCGACGCTGCGCTCAACTAGTATCTTGGAGGCGGGCGGGGTTAGAATTGAGTAGCGTCGTCAAGTTTTCAGCGTGTGTCTCGCTGGGCTGGAAGCCGGTTTTTGAACTTTGAAGGGGAATCTATTGTTATGGCAAAAAATCTTTATATGCTGCCTGCGGACTTGCCGGTTCCCGAAGACGATGGGGCCTGCGATCATTTAGAGGGAAGCCGTTTACCTTCGCTAGCCCTGCCCAGCACCAGTGGAGATCAAGTTGATCTGAGTGCCGAGCCTGGGCTCTTAGTGGTGTACTTCTACCCTATGACGGGCAAGCCCGATCATCCGCCCATGAGGGGTTGGAACAAAATTCCCGGAGCTAGAGGCTGCACCACGCAATGTTGCGCCTTTCGCGACCGCTACCCGGACTTGAAAAAATTGGGGGCCAAGGTTTTTGGGGTCAGCTCCCAGCCTCTGGATGAACAGCGCGAATCGGTTAAGCGGCTGCACCTGCCATTTGAGCTCTTGAACGACAGCAATCTGGCATTGGCCGGGGCTTTGCAATTACCCACTTTCGAATACGACTTCGCCCGACTGATCAAGAGAATTACTCTGATTGTCGAAGATGGTCTGATTCGCAAAGTCTTTTACCCGGTGTTCCCTCCTCACCTGAACCCCACAGAAGTGATTTCCTGGTTGGAAGAGAATCGGTCGGAATAAGCTTGAGCCAAGCGAGTCTGCGCAGCTGCAGGCAAAGCTGCGCTTGCCAGGCTCAGTTGTCGATGCCATTAAAGCGCAGCCCAATCGCCAGATCTGATGCCAGGCACGGCCAACGGCGTAACTCCTCTGACCAGCCACTGTCCCGATGCAGGGTTATATAGCGCTGAAAATTTTCGCTCTGAAAGCTGTATTCGCTAAGCAACAGTTCGGCGGAAAAAATTACCGCTTGATCCAATTCGTTCGCAAAGGGCTCACCAATGAGCTCGTGGGCGATCACATTGGCTCTGGTGGTATCCATGGGCGCCAGCGGAATGCCGCAATAGCCAATAAAGCGATCGTTTACTTCCTCCAGCAGCCGGTGTGCGAGATAGGCCTCATCCAGGAGCGTTTCCATGCGACTGTGGCCGCTAATTAGATCGGGAGGGGCGAGAAAATAGTCACAGGCAATGTTCAGAAGCGGTGCCACCCGGTCCTCGATACCCGCCTCCCGAGTAATTTGGGCTATCGCATTCACAAAGGCGGGCACATGCTCGATGTAACGCAGCACAAAGCCCTGTAAGGTATTCACCGCCGCTTCGGGCGGCAGCTTTATGGCGCCGTGTAAATGATCTATTCGCTTTTGCATTGCGCACGCGAAGGCGCCGCTACTAATATCCTGTTCGCGGGCGCGAGCAATAAGGGTTTCAATGGCGGCGATTTGCTGACTGCACATTGTATGGCTTTCTCCGCGACTTGCCGGGCTCAAGTTGGAGTAGAGACTGTCCGATATTTTCGAATGAATTTAAACAGCGCGGGATTCTGATGTTGGCTAGATGGCTAACCCTGAGAATGGCCCTGCCTAGCTAAGCGGTATCTCTTTAAACTTACTGTAAAAGCCATCAAATACAAGTTTCTGATAAGAACGTATAACCATAAAAACGCTTTTCTTGACGCGTTTCACATCACGAAAACCAAAGCTGGCGGCGATGGTAGAAATAGAACAGCCCGCCTAATAGCAAGGCTCGACTGCCATTGAAAATCGTAAAGGCCAGCCAGAGCCCCTGGTTGCCCCAAGGTTTGAGAAGCCACCAGAGCGGCAGAAAAATCAATCCAGCCGAGACCAGCATGGCGTATTGCATGGCACGGGTCTTGCCGGCGCCCAGAAAAATACCGTCCAACTGATAAGCCCAGACGCCC
>CAZKCY010000294.1:0-3952 GCA_964551155.1 uncultured Marinimicrobium sp.
GTATTCCTCACTGTGGCGAACCGTTACCCGGTTGTCGCGCAGGTGATAGCTGAGCGCGTCGGAGATTTCGTCGTCGAGAAATGATAACAAGCGGTCGCGATTGTTGATCAAATCCACGCGCACACCCAGGCCGGAAAAAATCGACGCGTATTCGCAGCCGATAACCCCGGCACCGTAGATAATCAGGTGGCGCGGGGAGTGCTGCATATCCAGAATGGTGTCGCTGTCGTAAATGCGCGGATGATTAAAATCCACATCGGCTGGCCTATAGGGCCGAGAACCGGTGGCAAGCACAATGTGTTCGGCACTGATGCTCTCACGGCGGGTACCGTCCGACAACTCCAGACTCACGGTATGTGCATCGACAAATGACGCCGCGCCGACATGTACATTCACCCGATTGCGAATCAAAAAATCGGTGTGCAGCTCGACTTGTTTGGGAATGACTTGGGATGCGGATTGAAGCACCTTGGGGTAAGTAGGCTTGCGAGCGTCGCCCAGCTCGCGGAACAGACTGCTGTTGTTGAACACTTGAACCTGCTTAACCGCATGCCTGAGCGCCTTGGAGGGAATGGTGCCCTTGTGGGCGCAGTTGCCGCCCACTTGAAAGCGGCGCTCGACCAAGCCGACTTTCATTCCCGTTTTCGCGGCCGCTATGGCGGCACTTTCGCCCGCTGGCCCAGAGCCAATGACTAAAAGATCGTAGGTATGGTCTGCCACTAACGCTTAGCTCCCGATGTATTTTCAGTGTCGGAAGCACTGCCGGCGTTATAGGCCAGCTGCGAAGCTGTTTGCTTGCCACTGGTGTCCTCGCGGCGAATTTCCTCGCACTTGCTTTCATCGTTACCGCACAGATCGCAGACATAATCGTCCTGCCCCAAAGCCTGGCCGACTCCGCCGCAGGAACCGGCTATGGGCTTACGGCCGAACAGCACACCAACTGACATGGCGACCACCACCAGCAACATCACCAATAAGGTAACCAATAGCATACCCATGATTTTACCTCTCAAATTCCGAACTATAATCCCAGTATTCCTGACGAGGAGGATTCAAGAACAATAACTTACAAATAGGGCCCGAACGCCTTTGAATGGCGATCAGCAAATCCATCATCTTCCTTCACGATCATATAAATCGCCAAGTCTTCCCGCTCCGCCAGTTCCATAGCCCGCTCCGGCCCCAGGACATTCAACGCGGTTGCCCAGGCATCCGCCTCGGCGGTTGAATCGGTCAGCACCGTTACCGAGACCAAATTGTGAACAATCGGACGCCCGGTAACCGGATCTATGGTGTGGGAGTAGCGTTGTCCATCGCGCTCGTAATAGTTGCGATAATCTCCCGACGTCGCCATGGCAACATCGGTCAATTCAATGGTTTTACGGCCACCGGAGTGCAGCAAGCTGGGCTGTTCAATAGCCAGTCTCCAGTGATCCCCGCGGGGACTAGACCCTTTGACCCGCAATTCGCCGCCGATTTCCACCAAAAAGTGCTCGAAGCCACGAGACTCCAGATAGCGACTCAAAACATCAACGCCGTAACCCTTGGCGACTGCGGACAGATCGAGCCGAATATCAGCCAGCTTGCGCGCCTGGCCAGCCTCATTCAAGACCAGATGTTCAAACCCCAGATGTTCCCGGGCCCGAGTGATCTCACTTTCCTCGGGTACTCGTTCTGGCTCCCCCTGAGGACCAAAGCCCCACAAGTCTACGAGCGGCCCTACGGTGATATCAAAGGCACCATCGCTCTTGGTGCTAATTCTTTGGCTGATCTGCAAAACTTCGATCAGCGGTACTGACAAGGATTGCCACTCACCGACTGGAGCCCGATTAAACTGCATTAGCTCCGAGTCCGGAATATAAGTCGACATGCTCTGATTGATCTCACGCAGCTGCTCGTCGATGGCGGCCTGCAACTCATCGGCCGCAACATTCAACTGCTCACCTTGGGCCGCTACCACCGTTATGTGATAGCTGGTACCCATGGTGGAGCCTTCCAGCTGCAGATGATCGCGCAACGGCTGATCTTGGCAACCGGCCAACAGAGCGCACAAAAACAAAAACGAGGCCAGCAGCGCCAGCCTCGTTTTCGCTGTGGTGAAAATATTAGCCTTGGTGCAAAACGCTTTAACCACCAAAGTCATCCAACATAATATTTTCATCTTCCACACCGAGATCCTTGAGCAGTTTAATAACCGCGGCATTCATCATTGGTGGACCACACATGTAGTACTCACAATCTTCCGGAGCCGGATGATCCTTGAGATACATATCGTAGAGTACATTGTGAATAAACCCGGTGGGGCCTTCCCAGTTATCTTCCGGCTGCGGATCGGACATGGCCACGTGCCAGGTGAAATTCTCGTTTTCGGCGGCCAGCTTGTCGTACTCGTCTTGATAAAACAGTTCTTTCAACGAGCGAGCGCCGTACCAGAAGGTAATTTTTCGGTCGGTTTTCAGGCGCAGCAGTTGATCGAAAATGTGCGAACGCATGGGCGCCATACCGGCACCGCCGCCAATAAAGACCATTTCGTTGTCGGTGTCTTTGGCAAAGAATTCACCAAAGGGACCGAAGACCGTGATCTTGTCGCCCGGCTTCAAGCTGAATACGTAAGAAGACATGATGCCCGGCGGAATACCCTGAGAGCCGGGGGGCGGCGTCGCGATACGGATATTGAACTTCACCAGCCCGCGCTCTTCCGGATAGTTGGCCATGGAGTAGGCGCGAATCACTGGTTCAGTAACCTTGGACTCCAGCTTAAAGAAGCCAAAGCGCTCCCAGTCGGCCTTAAACTTGTCTTCAATATCGAAGTCGGCAAACTTCACATGGTGCGGGGGACACTCAAGCTGCACATAGCCGCCCGCGCGGAAGTCGACGTTTTCGCCTTCGGGCAACTTCAAGGTCAGCTCTTTAATAAAAGTCGCCACATTGGGATTGCTCTCTACGGTGCACTCCCACTGCTTGACCCCGAACACATCTTCGGGAACTTCAATCACCATATCCTGCTTGACCGGAGTCTGGCAGGATAGGCGCCAGCCCTCGCGCGCTTCGCGTTTGGTGAAGTGGCTCTCTTCGGTGGGCAACATGGCGCCACCGCCGGATTCAACAATACACTTGCACTGGGCACAGGTACCGCCGCCACCACAGGCAGAGGGTAAAAATAGACCGGCGTTGGACAGGCTTTGCAAAAGCTTGCCGCCCGCAGCCACGGTCAGGGTTTTTTCCCCGTTGATTTCGATAGAGACGTCACCACTGCTAACCAGCTTGGAGCGGGCGCTCAAAATGACCGCTACCAGAACCAGCACTATGACGGTGAACATCACTACGCCAAGAATAATTTCCAAACTCATCTAGCCTACCCCGCTGATTACAGATCAATGCCGCCGAATGACATAAAGCCCAAGGACATAAGACCAACAGTGATGAAGGTAATGCCCAGACCACGCAAGCCCGCAGGCACGTCGCTGTACTTTAGCTTTTCGCGAATGCCGGCCAGGGCGGTAATCGCCAGTGCCCAGCCGACACCAGAGCCCAAGCCGAAAACCACGCTTTCACCAAAGTTGTAGTCCCGCTCGACCATAAACAGCGAGCTACCCAAAATCGCACAGTTCACGGTGATCAAAGGTAGGAAAACACCCAGCGCGTTGTAGAGTTTGGGTACGAACTTATCCAGTACCATCTCCATAATCTGCACCAGCGCCGCAATAACGCCGATGTAAGTGATCAGGCCCAGAAAGCTCAGGTTGACGTCTGGTAAACCGGCCCAAGCCAGGGCGCCGTCAGCAAGAACATAGGTATAGAGCAGGTTGTTAACCGGTACGGTCACTACCTGCACTACGATTACCGCAATACCCAAACCAAAAGCAGCGCCAATTTTTTTGGAAATCGCTAGAAAAGTACACATCCCCAGGAAGAACGCCAGGGCCATGTTTTCAATGAAAACCGTGCGAAT
>CAZKCY010000295.1:0-3931 GCA_964551155.1 uncultured Marinimicrobium sp.
TGGTCATAATAGGACGGTTTAAACTACAGTTCAGAGAGAAGGGCGGAATTGTAGCGCTAATTTGCGGCTTGGCCGAGCCTGCGGGGCGCCCGGTTTTTTGGAAAACTGCTTCACTACCCTCTCAGTGGGCCGAAATTTAGCCTTCAGGCCTCTAAAATCGCTAGATTCGCGCCTTTTTCCTTTGACAGACCTGGGTCAGATCCCTATTATTGCGCGCTTATGTTTGATGCACCCTCTGACAAAGTTTTGCCTCGCCAGGGCGACCCGCGCAAATTCGCGCAACAGGGCGTTGAGTTGCGGGGTTATGTTCCGGTTTCTGAGCTGGAGCGGTTGGCAGAGGCGCTGGCAACTCCGGAAGGTAAGGTTTACGCCGAGCTGAATTTCAAAATCAGCGAGGAAGGCAAGCTGGTAGTGCAGGGCGCCGCGCGCGCCGAGCTGGATTTAATGTGCCAGCGTTGCCTGTCGCCGGTGAATTTGCCGGTCGAAGCCGATATCGCTCTGGCTATGGTCAGAACCGAGGAGGCCGCGAAGAACCTGCCCAAATATCTGGACCCCTGGATTTTGGAGGAGGATGGAGTTGCCGACCTCTATCAGATGGTAGAGGACGAACTGTTATTGAGTTTGCCGGCGGTGGCCTATCACCTCGAGCCCTGTATTGACGAGAGATTGTTGAGCAGTGGCGAAGTGGTGGAGGACAAGCCGAAAGAAAACCCCTTTCAGGTTCTGGAACACTTAAAGGGCTCGCCGAAGAAGTAAGTACACCGCTTGCGGTGTTACCAATGAGGCGCCCCGGTTCCAGTAGTTATGTAAATAGGAGAACACCATGGCCGTTCAACAAAACCGTAAGACTCGCTCCAAGCGTGGTATGCGTCGCGCTCACGATGCTCTGACTGGCTCAGCCCTGTCAATTGACCCCACTACCGGTGAGAAGCACCTGCGCCACCACATCACCGCTGATGGTTTTTATCGCGGTCGCAAAGTGGTAGACAAAGGCTCTGAAGAGTAACTGCGTCGGCTTTTAGACGATTCAGGTTGTCTGCAATGATTCGGATAGCGGTTGACGCTATGAGCGGGGACTTAGGTCCCCGCTCTGCTATTCTGGCGGCGCTGACACTGGTGCAAGCCGAGCCCGATCTGCGAATAATTTTAGTGGGCCCGCGAACGGAATTGCAAAGCCTGCTCTCCGAGTTCAATTCCCCTTCTTCGATAAGTGTTCATCATGCTCCCGACAGGGTAAGCATGGATGAGGACCCGCGCGCCGCTCTGCGCCATAAGCAAGACTCTTCGATGTGGCGTGCTCTGGCTCTGGTTCAAAAGGGCGAGGCCGATGCCTGCGTCAGCGCCGGCAATACCGGCGCGCTAATGGCGATGAGTCGCTTTTTGCTCAAGACGTTGCCGGGTATAGAGCGGCCGGCAATTTGTAAGCTTATGCCGGTAACTCAAGGCTTCTGCTATATGCTCGATCTGGGCGCCAATACTCAATGTTCAGCCGAGCAATTGCATCAGTTTGCCTTGATGGGCAATATTTTGGCGCGCTTAAAACACCAAGCCTCTGGCCAGAAAGTACAGCCTCGAGTTGGTTTACTTAATGTCGGCGTAGAGCCGGGTAAGGGCAACGACCTGGTCCGGGCGGCAGATTTGTTGCTGCGCGCCGACCAGCGTTTGAATTACATCGGCTTTATAGAAGCGGATGGCATTTATCACGGCGCTGCTGAGGTGGTAGTCTGTGACGGGTTCAGCGGTAACATAGCGCTTAAAGCCAGCGAGGGTGTGGCGCGCTTGATAACCCACAAAATTGAGGCGAGCTTGAAACGCCATTGGTGGCGCAAGCTTCTAGGCGGTTTTATTTACCCGCTGTTGCGTGCTTGGCGGTCGGAGTTAAACCCTGCCGCTTACAACGGAGCGATTTTTATCGGTCTGCAAAAGCCGGTGATTAAAAGCCATGGTGGCGCTGACCAATTGGCTTTTGCTCAGGCATTAAAGGTGGCGATTGCGCAAGTACGCGAGCCGGTGGCTGCAAGTATCGCTGAGCAGCTGGCTTAGCGAAATTAAAGTTTAAATTAAAACCATTGCTTAATATGTAATGGACTAGACAAATATGTAAGAGGTTGGCAAATATGACGCAGAATAATCTAGCTTTTGTCTTTCCTGGTCAGGGTTCGCAAAAAGTTGGCATGCTGGCCGAGCTGGCGTCCGAATTTCCAATAGTGCAGGAGACCTTTGCCGAAGCCTCTGAAGCCTTGGGTTACGATCTGTGGGAGCTGGTACAAAAGGGTCCCCAGGAGCAGATCAATCTGACTGAGCGTACCCAGCCGCTATTGCTGAGTGCGAGTATTGCGGTTTGGAGGGTTTGGCAGCAAAAGGGCGGTGCCCAGCCCAAACTCTTGGCCGGGCATAGTTTGGGCGAGTGGTCGGCGCTGGTATCTGCCGGGGTAGTAGATTTTGCCGCAGCGGTGAAGTTGGTGCAGCAACGCGGCAAATTCATGCAAGAAGCCGTGCCCGCCGGTCAGGGTGCTATGGCGGCGATTATTGGTTTGGACGACGAGCAAATTCTGGAAGCTTGTAATGCGTCTGCCCAGGGCGAAGTGGTGGCGCCGGTAAATTTTAATTCTCCCGGTCAAGTAGTGATCGCCGGTAGCGTGGCAGCGGTCGATCGGGCCATGGCGGCCTGCAAAAGTGCGGGGGCCAAACGTGCGCTCTCGCTCCCGGTCAGCGCTCCTTTTCACACTGAGTTGATGCGTCCCGCTGCCGAGCGGCTTGCGTCTAAGATAGATGCCACTGAGTTTAACCCTCCACAAATTCCGGTGGTTCACAATGTCAGTGCTAAAATTGAGCTAGACCCAGCCAAGATTAAAACGTTGATGGTTGAGCAGATTTATTCTCCGGTGCGTTGGGTCGAATGCGTTCAAAGGCTATGCTCTGAGGGTATCGAAGTTACTCTTGAATGTGGCCCCGGCAAGGTGCTATCAGGCTTGAACAAGCGCATTGATAAGAACCTGACCACATTGTCAGTAGAGACTCCGGAAGAGCTGCAGACGGCGCTCACCGGCGTATGAGTGCCGCGTATTGAAGTTCTGGTCCGTAAAACGGACCACTCTAAGTACTGAAAAGACGAGATAAGAATATGACGATTACCAATAAGGTTGCGCTGGTTACCGGCGCCAGTCGAGGCATAGGCGCGGCTATCGCCGATCAGTTGGGTGCGGTAGGCGCTACGGTCATAGGTACCGCCACTAGTGAGGCTGGCGCCCAGAAAATTTCCGAGCGTCTGGCGCAACAGGGCATTACCGGCGCCGGTAAAGTGCTCAATGTAACCTCCAGTGACTCGATCGCCAGTCTGCTGAAGGATATCCAGGCAGAATATGGTGCGCCTGCTATCCTAATTAATAACGCCGGTATAACTAAAGACAACTTGTTGATGCGCATGGGTGACGACGAGTGGTCTGAGGTGATCAATACCAATCTAAGTTCGGTTTATCGCTTGAGTAAAGCGGTTCTGCGCGGCATGATGAAAGCACGCTGGGGGCGCATCATTAATATCAGCTCAGTGGTGGGTGCCATGGGTAATCCCGGCCAAGCTAACTATGCAGCCAGCAAAGCAGGGGTTGCCGGCTTTGCCCGATCGCTCGCGGCCGAAGTGGGTTCGCGCAACATTACAGTAAATACTGTGGCGCCGGGTTTTATCGATACCGATATGACTCAGGCGCTGCCTGAAGAGCAGCGCACACAGCTGCTTGATAAAATTCCCCTGGGCCGCCTTGGGCAGCCCGAGGAAATCGCCTCAGTGGTAGTGTTTTTGGCCAGCGAGGCCGGAGGCTATGTCACGGGCGAGACAATTCATGTCAATGGTGGCATGTATATGGCGTAGAGGCCGATTTAAGTTATTGTTTTTTAAGAAGGTTTTGTAAAAAACAAAGAATTTTGGCCAGAT
>CAZKCY010000296.1:0-3923 GCA_964551155.1 uncultured Marinimicrobium sp.
CCAAAGCCCATGATTTTCTCTTTGGCTTCCAGCTTCTTGAGCAATTGCTCTTCGGCGTCGTCCGGGTCACGAAAGGATTCAATCAGGGCCATGGCCTCTTCATTGGCACCACCGTGCAAGGGGCCGCGCAAAGTGCCGATCGCCGCGGTCACGGCGCTGTAAATATCGGTCAAGGTGCTGGCGGCAACCCGCGCCGCAAACGTGGAGGCATTGAACTCGTGCTCCGCGTACAGAACCAGCGAAGCGTCCATCACTTTGATATGGTTTGGCTCGGGCGTTTTTTGCTGCAACAACGTCAAAAAGTGCTCGGCCATGCTGTCGGCCTCGGAGCTGGTTTCGATTTGCCGGCCCGACTGCGCGTAGTGATGCCAGTAGCAAATGATCGCAGGAAAGGCGCCCAACATTCGCTCTATGACGTCATCCTGCTGGTCGAGCTGCCGCTCCGGCTCCAGCCCGCCGAGCATGGAACAGCCGGTGCGCATCACCTCCATGGGATGGGTGCTGGCGGGCAGACGCTCAAGCGTATCGCGCAAGGCCTCGGGCAAGCCGCGCTGTTTCGCCAGCCGAACCTTGTAGGCATCCAGCTCGGAACGCCCAGGCAACTCGCCATATTGCAACAGGTAAGCGACCTCTTCATAACTGGCCTGCTCAGCCAGCTCCTGAATGCTGTAGCCGCGGTAAGTCAGTTCGCCGGCCTCCGCCTCTACGGTGCACAACGCGGTTTCACCGGCCACCTGGTCTCTCAGGCCGGCGCTACTCTTGGAATGCTTAACCATGTCAACCTCCTGGTTCGTGGGTGTCGGAAAACAATTTATCCAGTTTTGCCTCATACTCGTGATAGCCGAGTATCTGGTACAGCTCCTCCCGCGTTTGCATGCGCTCCAGCACCCTCTTTTGACTCCCTTCGCGGTGAATCGTCTGGTACACATCCAATGCCGCTTGGCTCATGGCGCGGAAGGCGCTGAGTGGATAAAGCGCCATGGCCACCCCGGCCTCGGCCAGCTCCTCCTGAGTAAACAACGGCGTCTGCCCAAATTCGGTGACGTTGGCCAGCACCGGCACATCGAGCGCCCGGGTAAAGGCGCGATAGTCCTCCAAAGTCTGTACCGCCTCGGCAAAAATGCCGTGCGCCCCGGCCTCTACATAGGCCTGGGCGCGATCCAAGGCGGCCAGAAGCCCCTCCTTAGCCAGAGCGTCGGTGCGGGCCATAACGAAAAAATTCGGGTCCTGTCTTGCGTCTACACAGGCTTTGATTCGGTCCACCATTTCAGCGTTGCTCACCAGCGCCTTGTTGGGCCTGTGGCCGCAGCGTTTCTGCGCCACCTGGTCTTCAATATGCACGGCCGCCACGCCGGCGCCTTCCAATTCTCGGATGCACCGGCCAATAGAAAAAGCCCCGCCAAAACCCGTGTCGATATCCACCAGCAACGGCAGCTCAGTGACGGCCGTAATCCGGCGGGCGTCCTCCACGACATCGTTCAAAGTGGTGATACCGAGATCGGGCAGGCCGTGGGAAGCGTTGGCCACCCCGGCTCCGGAAAGATACAGAGCCGGGTGTCCAGCCCGCTCCGCAAGCAAGGCGCAATAAGCGTTGATGGCGCCTACAATGGCAAGAGGTTGGTGGTGGGTCAGCGCAGTGCGGAATCGACGACCAGGGCTCATGGGGAGACCTCTTGGGCGGGGGGAGGTTAAAGCGTTGCTTACCTTCTAGCATAGTTCACATAATGAAGGCCGGCGACCACCGCTCAATGGTGCGCCACAGCCGAGAAAAGCTTTCTACAGCCGCCTAGCTCACAGATCGGCTTCGGTCAGCACCACCTCACCCTTGCGCCACAAACGCCACTCCCCGGGCCGGTAAAAATCCCAGGTTTCATCGCTGGTGAGCGGTTCGGTCACAATCACGCTGACCACGTCGTCGGGCGTGGTTTCGGATTCGAAATCCACCACCATATCGGCGTCTTTTAGCCGGGCCGGGCCGAATGGGGCTCGGCGGGTAATAGCGGCCATCTTGGTGGAGCAGTAGGTGAACAGCCAGTCGCCATTGCTCAACAGGAGGTTGAACACGCCTCGGCGGGCGTAGATTCGGGACAGATTTACCAGCCGGTGAACCACCTCCTCAGTCGGAGTATCCCTCTCGCAGTGTTGGCGCAGGTGGTTGAGAATATCGCAGAACAGCGCTTCGCTGTCGGTAGTGCCGACCGGCTCGTAGAAACCCGGCTCAGGCGCATAACCCGACAGCTGGCCATTGTGGGCAAACACCCAGTAGCGGCCCCAAAGTTCTCGAGTGAAGGGGTGAGTGTTCGCCAAGCTAACTTCCCCCACATTGGCCTGGCGTATATGGCAAATGGCCACTTCGCTTTTAATGGGATGGGTCTGCACCACCTCGGCAATGCGTGAGGAGGCACTCGCGCCCACATCGTGAAAGCAGCGCACGCCTTTACCTTCGTAAAAGGCCACGCCCCAACCGTCTTTGTGGGGGCCGGTATCGCCGCCTCGGCGAGTCAGGCCGGTAAAACTAAAGCACAAATCGGTCGGGGTATTGGCGCTCATGGCCAGCAGTTCGCACATAATCGATAAGCTCTTAAAATCACAAGGTTCACGAACATCATACGCATTTTGCGCTTATCCCGGGCAAGAGGCAGCGCCAACTGATGGCCTGCCTGTGCATTTTTGAGTGTCTATACTCAAGTAGGTTAAGCAAATTTATATAACAAAATATAATATGCATCTATTTGCTTTCTTTTTATAAAAGTCGCAAGATTTGTCGCATGATGATTTATGCGTCAACCAGTTATTTGCGCTGCTCTTTGATTTTTGGCGTTCTAGCTAAGCCTCATTGTAGTAAAGCCGCTTTTAGAGCGGCGCAAACGAAAAATGATCACTGCTCTACCTAAACCGGCATAGAGGTTTTTGGGGGCACCAGGAGGGTGCATGATCCTTAACGCGCCGACATATCCTTTGCTGCGCGCTGTGCTTATCGGCGCCTTATATTATCTGGGCGCCTGGATAGGGATCACCCAAACCATCACGCCGGATGGTATCGCCATCCTTTGGCCTCCCAACGCCGTGCTGCTCGCCGCTTTATTGATGACCTCTCCCAAAGAGTGGCCTCTGATAGGGGGCGTTGTTCTGATCGCTGCGAGTCTTGCCAACATTTCCGCCTTTCCCCTCTGGAGCGTGGTCCCGTTTGGCCTGGTAAACGTCTTCGAAGGAGTGCTCGCCGCTTCATTAATTCGGCGCTTCGCAGGCGCCGAATTCCGGTTCCAGTCGCTCAGTCATGTAATGATTTTTATCCTGTCGGCGCCTTTGCTTGCCTGTTCAGTGGCGGCGATCCTGGGGGCAGGTGTTTATGAGGCTCTTGATCGGACGCAAAATCCTTTTTTCGTATTCTGGCGGCTCTGGTGGTTTGCCGACGCGGTGGCTCTGCTTGTACTAACCCCCTATTTGTCTCTGGCTGGCGTGCGCTAAAAACCGGCAAACCCACCATTAACTGGCCAAAACTGATCGAGCTGCTCACTATATGGCTTGGAGTCGCAATCACCGGCGCCATCGCTTTTGAAAGCATTCGTCGAGGGGATATCGAATTCCTCTTGACCCCGGTGATGCTGATCGCTTTAGCCGTATGGACAGCGATCCGCTTTCGGCTCCTCGCGACCGCGGCCACTGTCACCCTCATCGCCGCCATGACTACTGCACTGCTGGTACGGGCACCGCAACTGCATTCGGCAATATCTCCCCAATACGCAGTCTGGCTGACCCAAGAGTTTCTCGCGCTTCTCAGCATTATCACTATTACCCTTAGTGGACTCATGCAGAAAATCCGGCATCAGCACGACTCTCTGTTACTTCGAGAGCGCGCCCTGGTGGCCAGCAATGACGCCATCACGATTGCAGATGTGCGGGACCCCGAAATGCCGATAATT
>CAZKCY010000297.1:0-3555 GCA_964551155.1 uncultured Marinimicrobium sp.
GGGTTCTCGGCGTGTCCTGAAGGGAACTCCCCAAAGCCTGCCCCCCAACCCAAAAAAGATCTCAGCAACATCTGACGGCTTTTTTTTAAGCTATCAGCATCCAACCCCCCCACTCTCAAAAGCTCCAATTTCCCCGCCTAATTAACCCTCGGCACAGAAAATAGCTACTCTATTAGAAGAGCAGTCAGGTTCAGAGGTGTCGATGAGGAATGTGAAAAGCTACTTACGCGACCACACCAACCCGCCAGTTTTCCTCGTTTCATTGGCCTTGGTAGTCGTGTTCCTGAGCTGGGGTGTGGCGGCGCCCGGCCACCTTGGAGAAGTCGCAGCCAAGCTCAAAAGCGGCATCTCCACCTACTTCGGCTGGTGGTATATGGCCAGCGTATTTGGCTTTCTAATTTTTGTGCTGTTCTTGATGGTGAGCCGCTTTGGGCGCGTGCGTATCGGCAAGGACGACGACCAACCCGAGTGGTCCAACGGATCCTGGTTTTCCATGCTCTTCACCGCCGGCATGGGCATAGGGCTGGTGTTCTTTGGGGTAGCCGAGCCTATAGCGCATTTTAGCGGCCAGCCGATCGCTTCCGGTAACGAGGCCGATGCGGCCATAAAGGCCATGCACACCACTATATTTCACTGGGGTCTGCATCCCTGGGCGATCTACATAGTGCTGGGTCTGTCGATGGGCTACTTTTGTTTTCGTCACGACCTGCCCCTGCGGCCTGCCAGCGCTTTCTATCCACTGATAGGCAAAGGCATCTACGGTTGGGTCGGTCACTTGATCGACAGTTTGGCGGTGTTCGGCACCATCTTCGGTCTTGCCACTTCACTGGGTCTCGGCGCCACCCAGATCAACGCCGGCCTGCACGCAACTTTGGGACTGCCGGTGGGGCCCGGCTACCAAGTGAGCATCATAGCGGTGATCACGGCCATAGCCGTGGCTTCTCTGATGCTGGGGCTCGATCAGGGAATTCGGCGGCTGTCGGTGATCAATATGTGCCTTGCGGTTGGTCTGGCACTGGTGGTGTTTGTGGCGGGTCCGACCCTGTTCATTCTTGAGTACATGGTGCAGTCCACCGGCTATTACCTGCAACACCTGCCCGCCACCAGCCTGCGGGTATTTGCCTTCTCCGATCAAGGCCATCAGTGGGTAGACGACTGGACACTATTTTACTGGGGCTGGTGGATTTCCTGGTCGCCGTTCGTGGGGATGTTCATCGCCCGAGTATCGCGCGGGCGCACTATCCGGGAGATTGTGCTGGGCACGCTGTTGGCGCCGCTGGGCGCTTCCATAGCCTGGTTCTGCA
This sequence comes from uncultured Marinimicrobium sp., assembly GCA_964551155.1. Taxonomy (GTDB): domain Bacteria; phylum Pseudomonadota; class Gammaproteobacteria; order Pseudomonadales; family Cellvibrionaceae; genus CAZKCY01. The sequence goes on from CAZKCY010000297.1 coordinate 1,305, forward strand.
TTTTTGGCGGCACCGCGCTGTTCAACATTATTGAAGGTGGCAATCAGGCCTTGGCCGAGGCCGGTACCACCGACGCTATGTTTATTCTTCTCGAGCAATTGCCGCTGGGTCAGGTGGTCGCTACCGCCTTGTCTTTGTTAGCGGTGCTGGTGGTAGCGATCTTCTTTGCCACCTCATCGGATTCGGGCTCCTTTGTTGTCGACATGCTGACCAACGGCGGCGACCCAAATCCCATCTGGCAACAGCGGATGTTTTGGGCGCTAACCGAGGGCGCCGTGGCGGCGGTATTGTTGGTCGCCGGCGCGTTGGCCGTCTCCGGCAACCCGCTTTCCGCTCTGCAGACCGCCTCGGTGACCTCCGGTTTGCCCTTCTCGGTGGTACTGGTATTTATGTGCTGGGGCCTGCTGCGTCAGCTAAGGCGCGAGCCTAAAGCATAAAAGCCAATCGCTTTCTTTCTGTAGGGCGGGCAATGCTCGCCAAAAGGTTTATTCAAGGTTCTTATGGTGGGCAGTGCCCACCCTACAAGAGCGGCGGTAGACCTTCCTGGTTTAACTGGCTTGCACGACTTTTTGCTTCTGCACACCCAGGCCTTCCACACCTAATTCCACTTCATCGCCAGGCTGCAGATAGACCGGCGGTTTCATGCCGATGCCCACGCCCGGTGGGGTACCGGTGGAGATAATATCCCCCGGCTGCAGGCTCATAAACTGACTTAGGTAATGCACCAAAAACGCCGGGCCGTACACCATTTTATTGGTCGAGCCGTCCTGGCGCTGTTCGCCGTTTACCTTCAGCCAAAGTGGAAGATTGAGCGGGTCGGGCACTTCATCGGCGGTCACCAGCCAAGGGCCTATAGGGCCGAAGGTATCGCCGCTTTTGCCTTTGACCCACTGGCCGCAGCGCTCCAATTGAAACTCGCGCTCGGAAATATCGTGTACCACGCAATAGCCGGCAATGTAATCCGCAGCTTCGTCCTCGCTGACGTAGGCCGCGCGCTTACCGATCACCACCCCCAGCTCCACTTCCCAATCCAGTTTCTCGGAATTGCGGGGGCGAATCACATCGTCGTTGGGGCCGCAGATGGCGCTGGTGGCTTTCATGAACACCACCGGCTCCTCAGGTATCTGGGCGCCGGTTTCGGCGGCGTGATCGGCGTAGTTCAAACCTATGCAGATAAACTTTCCGACGCGGCTAACACAGGGGCCTATGCGACCGGGTTCTTCAACCAGAGGCAGAGCTTCGGGATCAAGCCTGGCAATTTTCGCCAGGCTTTCGGGGCTCAAAGCATCTCCGGCCAAGTCGTCGATCACGTCCGATAAATCGCGCACCTGATTGTTGGTATCCAGCAAACCCGGACGCTCTTCGCCGACCTTGCCGTAACGCAGTAACTTCATAACTCCATTCCTTAATTGTTTGCTTAACGCGAATTATTAGATCGCAGGCACAGCTCACTTCTACAAACTGTCCATTCCGCGTCCGTCATTGTTCCTTCGCCGTTCCCCATCCCTCGTTTCCCGTCCCCCGCTCCCCGCAACAATCAATTACTCCAACCACCGTCAATCACCTGAATGGTGCCGGTGGTAAAAGCCGATTCGTCGCTCGCAAGATAGAGTGCCAGCTGGGCGATTTCTTCCGGCTGGCCCAGCCGGCCCATCGGCTGACGGGCCACAAAAGCTTCGCGCGCTTTTTGGTAATCGCCGGTGGCTTTGAGCCGCTCTTCCAGCGAAGGGGTTTCCACAGTGCCGGGGCAGATTGCATTGCAGCGAATACCCTGCTGAACAAAATCCGCCGCCGTCGCCTTGGTCAAACCGATCACCGCCGCCTTGGTGGCGCCGTAGGCAAAACGATTGGCCACGCCTTTGATCGAACTGGCCACCGAAGACATATTAATAATCGAGCCGCCGCCGGCTTCGAGCATGCCGGGCAAAAAGGCGCGCATCATCCGCACCATGGCGGTGACATTCAAATCCAGGGCAAAGGCCCAGTCCTCTTCGGTACACTCCAGAATGCTGCCGCTGTGTACTACTCCGGCGCAGTTGAACAAAATGTCGATGGGACCCAGCTCGGCGCTCAGTTTTTCTATCGCGTCGGCGTCGCGCACATCCAGCCGGTGGGTTTCGCAACCACTCAATTCGGCCAGTGCTTGAGTATTGATATCGGTGGCGATCACCCGCGCGCCTTCGCGCACAAACAGCTCGGCGGTCGCACGGCCTATGCCCTGCCCCGCGCCGGTAATCAATGCCGTTTTAGC
>CAZKCY010000297.1:3565-3906 GCA_964551155.1 uncultured Marinimicrobium sp.
TCGTGCCATGTTTCCGATCCCGTAAAATTTGCCTCACGCTATCTGGCGCACCGGCAGGCAGGCCGGCCCCAAAGGCTCAAAGGCTTTGTAGGTAAGAATAAATTCCTGATGGCCGAGGGCCTCCGAGCAGCTGGGCTCGCCCGCCGCCAGCGAAACAACTTGGTTGAAAATCTCCTCGCCTACCTGATCCAGACTGGCTCCGCCGGTAAGGATTTTTCCGGCGTCTATATCCATGTCTTCGGACAATCTTTGATAGGTGTCGGGGTTGGCGCAAATTTTTATAACCGGCGAAATCGCCGAACCCACCACCGAGCCACGGCCGGTGGTGAACAAAATCAGGT
>CAZKCY010000298.1:0-3889 GCA_964551155.1 uncultured Marinimicrobium sp.
GTTGGCCGTCGAAGTGTCGGTGGTTAAACGAAAAGCGCAGCCACTATCGCTGATAATGGCCGATATCGACCACTTTAAGGCAATCAATGATACTTATGGCCACATCTTTGGCGATAAAGTCATACAGGGCATTGCCGAGGTGTTCAGCGAGCTGTCGCGGGACAGCGATGTGGTGTGCCGCTACGGTGGCGAGGAATTTGCTATTATCCTACGAGACACTTCGGCTAGTGGGGCTTTGATCATTGCCGAACGCCTGCGCCTAAGGCTAGCCAAGCTGGATCTGCGCGCCGGGCGCGAACAGGTGCCGGTCACTGCCAGTTTTGGAATCGCCAGTAATGAGCAGTTTGAAGGTCAAACTCAACTTGCTCCAGAAAATTTGCTCAAGGCGGCTGACGAGGCTCTCTATCAGGCCAAAACAGAAGGTCGCAACCGAGTGGTCTGCTGGAATTAAATAATGCCATCGGCAATGAACCAGGCTCAACATCAAACGAGTAGTTATATGTATTGGCGATTTATTAAAATACTAGGACGTTTCGTCAAAAAACTTTCCCCCGTTCTTGTGCTGCTACTGGGAATTACTATTTACGTCCAATCCTATGCACAGACGGCTGGTAAGGACAATGGGTCGGTTCAGACGATACGCTATCCCAGCTTGAGCATTCCCTACGGTCAGTCACAGATGGATTATTTTCTGGCGATGCTAAAGCTGGCATTGTCGAAATCGGAGCATAACTACAGGCTTGAAGGTATTCCCATGCATGAGTTTCGGGAAAGCCGCAGCACCTTGTCTATCGCCAAAGGCCTGTACGACATTCACTGGATGCACACTAACGAGACGCGCGAGTCCATATTGCTACCTATCCGCATCCCGCTTTACAAAGGCTTAATGGGTTGGCGGTTGCTTGTCATTGTTCAGGATGATCTAGAGCGATTTTCTGAAGTTAAAAATCTGCGAGATTTGACTGAATTCACAGCAGTTCAAGGGCACGACTGGCCGGATGCTCAAATATTGAGTCACAACGGGGTAGAGGTGATCCAAACCGCCAGCTGGGAAGGCATGTTTAAAATGCTTTATGCCGAGCGCGTGGATTTTTTCCCTCGTTCGGTGGTGGAGGCCTGGTATGAAGTGGAGAGATTCTCGGAGTTTGAATTGGCTGTTGAGCCGAATCTAATTCTGCATTACCCCACGGCTTATTATTTTTTTGTACATCCGGATAATCAAAAGCTTGCCGAAGTCATTGAGTTGGGGCTTAATCGCGCTATTGAGGATGGATCTTTTGATGCGCTGTTTTTGGAGCATTTCAAAAAGGATATAGAGCGATCAAAAATCGATCAGCGCCGTGTGCTCGAGCTTGAAAATCCTCTGTTCAGCCGCGATGAAGCGCCTTTGAATCGACCGGAGCTATGGTATCGGCCTTGAACGCAGTTTTTGTCAACCTCACTATTTCCCCCGATGAGTATCAGCGCTGGTATCAAGGTAGCGCCAAAGATGTGCTCGCCTATACCGTCGATGGCCGCAGCGTGCGTTTTCCCGCCCATATACTAAGGCCTTTCGTGACCAGAAATGGCGTGAGCGGTCGGTTCAGAATCTCTTTCGATGATCAGAGCCGCTTTCAAAAAATTGAAAAAATCGACTAGCCGGGCCGATTCCAGTATCCTTTCCAGTTATCCAAAAGCCCGAAAGTTACCCATAAAGAGCCCGACCATGTACTCCCTGATTCGCAAAGCCTTGTTTTGTCTCGAGCCCGAGTCTTCCCACCACCTAAGCCTGGACCTTCTCGGCGCTGCCGAGAGATTAAAGCTGCTGGGCCTGTTCGCCCCTAAAGTGGCTTACAACCCGGTTCAGGTGATGGGTCTGCACTTCCCCAACCCAGTAGGATTGGCGGCGGGGTTGGATAAGAATGGCGATTACTTCAATGCCTTGGGCCTGTTGGGTTTTGGCTTTGTGGAAATTGGTACCGTTACTCCCAAGCCACAAGCCGGGAACCCACAACCGCGCATGTTTAGAATTCCCGAATGCGAGGGCATAATCAACCGCATGGGGTTCAACAATCTCGGCGTCGACCATTTGGTCGAGAAAGTAAAGCGGCGGCGCTTTGACGGCGTTCTGGGAATTAATATAGGCAAAAACGCCACTACTTCTCTGGATAAAGCTGTAGACGACTATCTGATTTGTTTGCGCAAAGTTTATCCTTACGCTGACTATATTACTTTTAATATTTCTTCTCCCAATACTCCAGGGTTGCGCGACCTTCAGTTTGGCGACAGTCTGAGTCGAATGCTCGAAACCCTGAAAGCGGAGCAGCAAAAACTCTACAAGGCCCAAGGCCGTTACGTGCCGTTGGCGGTGAAGATTGCCCCGGATATGGACGATCAAGCCATAGAGCAAGTGGCCAAAGTACTGCTTGAGCAGGGCATGGACGGCGTTATTGCCACCAACACCACCATTGGCCGAGAAGGCGTGGAAGACTCTCCGCACCGCGACGAAGCCGGAGGCTTGAGCGGCAGTCCAGTGAGGAACAAAAGTACCCGAGTGATCGCAAAGCTTTACCAACAGCTGGGCGACAAACTGCCTATCATCGGAGTTGGAGGCATAGTCGACGGTGAAAGCGCGGCGGAGAAAATCGCCGCCGGTGCTAGTTTGGTGCAGATTTATACCGGTTTTATTTATCGCGGTCCGGCGCTCATTAAAGAAGCTGAGTCGGCTGTGACTGACGCCTTGCAAAAACGCGAGGCGCAGAGCTAGAAAACGTGATTCTAAATTGAAAGGCCGAAATAGAGGGGCTTATGGAATACAAACAAATTACGCTTCCTGCAGATAAGAGCATTGCGCTGATTGCCCACGACAACAAGAAAAAAGATCTGATCGCCTGGTGCACCAAACACAAAGAAACCCTGCGCCAACATAAACTCTACGCCACCGGCACAACAGGTACTGTGATCGAAAAGGCTACGGAGCTCCCCATCACCAAGCTGATCAGTGGTCCGCTGGGCGGAGATCAACAGGTAGGCTCACTGATTACCGAAGGCAAGGTGGATTTTCTGATTTTCTTTTGGGACCCGTTTGAGCCCATGCCCCATGACCCGGATGTTAAAGCCTTGTTGCGTATTGCGGCGGTATGGAACATCCCGGTAGCCTGCAACCAGATCTCGGCGGATTTTATGGTGGCTTCGCCGCTGTTTGGCGACGTGGTTCAACGCTCGGTTCCGGATTATGACCGCTATATCGCCATGCGTGCGGGAGTCTAGCAGGCTGTTGAAAAACTATCTGCGTGGTCGGGCGTTAAAATTAGGCTCAACATGCTCACAAATTGCAGGAGCAATTTGCATAGCGGAGCTACCCGGAGGGTGCCCCACAAGGACGTGGGGCATGATTTATAACTTATAAACTCCGCTTTTTCGCCTAATTTTGCCTAGCAGCGACTGCCTCGAAAACGTATTTCAACAGCCTGCTAGCTGCTCTTTTGTTAAAGGCCGTTAGTTTTTAAACCCATCTCAACTGGCGGCTTTCGCCAGTATTTTGTCCAGCGCCCGGGTGCTCAATATCCGTTTTAGATAGCCCAGAAAATAAGTCGGCAGAGTCACGTAGTAGCGGGGCTTGGGTCGCTTACTTTCCAGAGCGTGTTTGAGTCGTTTGTAAACCGCGTCGGGGCCCTGGGTAAACTTCATCGCCGGCCCTTTTTTACTCAAGCGTTCTATGGCGGCTTGGTATTTGGCTTTGTGACGGCTTGACTCACGGTCGATGTTGCGGGTCAGGGCATCGAGGGCATTCTTGCGGAACTGACTCAGAATCGGTCCCGGTTCGATCAGGCTCACTTCGACGCCGGTGCCTTTGAGTTCGAGCCGCAGGGTGTCGCTCAAACCCTCGAGTGCGAATTTGCTGGCGTTG
>CAZKCY010000299.1:0-3879 GCA_964551155.1 uncultured Marinimicrobium sp.
AGGTTTTATAATTGCGAAAGTTTTTAATCACTATTATTTTTAAATTAATTGCCCCAGTCTCGGGGTAGGTCCCCGATGTGTCAACCTTACCCTACACCCCGGTTCAGGATGAGTCCGCCAATAATTGGGCACGCAGGCTCAGCTCCGCTGCTTTAAAGGCGTGCGCCTGGGTCATCGCATTTTCAGTGCGGTGCAGGACGTCCAAAATCAATTGCCCGAAGAAGGGGAAACCGCTTTGATCAAGGCACTCGATTTCCTGTTCTTCTTTTGAATTGACCAGGAACAGTTTTGAGCTGGGCGTTTGCCGCGCGACATCCAGATATTTTCGCAGCTCCAGGCTGCCCTCGGTACCGACAATAAAGGTGCGGCCGTCACCCCAGCTACTTAAGCCTTCGGGCGTAAACCAATCAACGCGGGTGTAAAAAGAGCAGCCGTTGTCACCGGTTAGGGATATTTCGCCAAAATCCTGCAGGCCGGGTCGATCCGGATTATTCAAGTTACAGGCCCGGGCAAAATTAAGAGTGGCGTCACGGCAGTTCGCATAGGTGAGAAATTGTTCAACCTGGTGGCTGCCGATGTCGGTAAGGATGCCGCCGTACTGTTGCTTGTCGAAAAACCACTCGGGCCGCGACTGCTTGGCGAGTCGATGTGGCGCTAGATTTAAAACCTGCAATACCCGACCTATGGCGCCCTCGGCGATCAATTCGCCCGCTCGCCAGGCCGCATCATTGTGCAGCCGTTCGGAATAATAGACCATGTATTTCCGGCCGGTTTCCGCCGCCACTAGGCGCGCCTGCTCCAGCTGTTGCAGGCTGGTGAAGGGGCTCTTGTCGGTAAAATAATCCTTGCCGGCGCGCATCACTTCAAGACCAATGGCGGCGCGCCGATTGGGAATTGCCGCAGCGGCCACCAACTCTATGCTCGGATCATCAAGCAGGGTTTTAAAGTCGCCGACCACCTCGACCTCGGGGTAGCGCTGGACAAATTCAGCCAGCTTGGCTGGATCCGGGTCGTAGACATATTTCAAAGTGGCGCCAGCATCGATCAGACCATTGGTTTGGCCATAGATATGGCCGTGATCCAGGTGGGCGACCGCGAAGTAAAACTCGCCCGGCTGCACCACCTTGACACTGTCGGCAGAGGGCGCATAGTTGGCACCGTCTTTAATGTTGATGCTTTTTTTCATAGCGAAACTCTTAATATTTCCTAAATAGGCCTAAACCTAAGCCTAGTTTACGCATTAGTACATCCTAACTCCGGGGTAGGCGTTGAGTAAGGCACTCGGAGACACGCCGTGAACCCATCCATGGGGGCTCCACGCCGACGTCCTGTCGGCGAGGGTACTCCGAGCACCTTACCCAACGCCTTCGTACCTATTGGAGTGGTTAACAAAGTTAGCAATCATTTACTCCAGAAAGTAGCTTAGGGATGGACCTATTTAGGTAATATTTTGCTGCGGCGCTTGATCACAACCAGCCCAGCTTTCCGGCAGTGGTATAGAAGACACTGGCAACGACGGTGAGAATAGACAGCAGCATTGCCGTATTGTAAAGGCCGCGCTTGCGGCCGCGCGGCATATCGTCACCCAAGTAGTCGCGCCGGTTGTTCAGCATCAACCAGCCAATATAGGCAATGGGCAAAAGTACCCCGCAGATCGCCGATGTCGGCAGTACCACATAGGCCCCCATGGTGCTCCAGACGAATACGCCGAGTACCGCCGGAGTGGGCAATAGCAGCGCCAGCCGGTAGCGCAGGCTATTGGTCGGCCAGCCAAACATTTCACTGGCGGCAAAACCACAGGTCAGCATATGCATGACCAATGACCCCACCGCCATGCCCAAAATGCCCAGTGAAAAAATCAGCCGGGCTGGGACTTCACCGAGCCCTGCCTGCACAAAAATTTGGCTCGCCATCTCTGGGCTGAGCTTGCCACTGATGTCGGTGTCGATGCTGGTTAACGCACCTGCGGCGGCGATGGATATAAGACTTGTCACCAGCACATAGGGGAGCACCAGCCCCATGATAATGTCATAGCGCGACAGTTCCCGTTGCACTTTACCCCAACCGCGATTGAGCAGCGTGTAGCCGTACACAAAGGTCATATTTATGCCCACAGCGGCACCCAAGGCGGCCATTACGGTGGTGACACCTTCCGAGTCTGTGGGCAGGCTGCCGGGAACGAAGCCCCGCAATACCCGAAGCCAATCGACTTGCCCGTTCCAGCTGGCCGTCGCCACCACCGAGGCAAACGCGAGTACCGTGAAAATACTCAGCCACTTAATGCCGTTTTCAAACAGCCGGACGGTGCTACCGCCTTTGCCGTAGTTCCAAGCCGTGTAGGCGCACACTGCCCAGACGATGATCGCGAGGGCAAACAAGTAGAGTTCCCGCGCGCCGCCATCTTCGAGCCGGAAACCGGTGGTGACGCTAACCACCTCCTCTGCCATACCGGCACTCAGGGGGTAGTGTGAAAAGCCCCAGATAATGCTCGAGGCCAGCGCCGCCAGGGCCCAGCCCCAGGCGAGGGCGGGATGAATACGACACATCGCCTTAAAGGGCCGTTCGCCGGTGCTCAGGGTTTGGTGAGAGAGCGCGAACAACATGATACAGCCAATCAACATCGCCACCGGCTGCACCCAAAGCAATTCGTAGCCATACACGCCGCCAATGGTAAGCGAGGCAATGGCGCTGCCTCCGCCGAGTGTCATAGCGCCCTGCAGCCAGCCTGGACCGCTGAGGCGAAGGTAGGCTAAGGCCCGCCTTAAGGGCGGGCGCTGGGCAATGTTCGCGTGCAGCTGAGCCTGGTCGGCGGCAAGCTGATCGGTTGACGTCGATGCTGTCGAGGTGTTTGTCATAAATTACCGCTGTTAATTATTATTGGTGTGTTAATTGATGGTCTTTTATTAGTGCATCTTTTTATCAATGCGTTTTACCGATAAGACTTGCTCATATCGATTGATACTTCAATATCCGCTTTTTTGCGCAAACTGGATTGGGCAATGCGCTTATCGAGCGCCTGTTGGTATTCGGCACTGTCGAGAGGCAGATCGACGGCTTTATTCTCCCAGCTCGACAGCAAAATGGCATTGGCCAGGGCGAGCGAGCGCAAGCCCTGCTCGGCAGGTGCGATAAGCGGCACTTGCTCGCGGATGGCGTCGATAAAATTCTGGATTACCTGGGCATGCTGGTTAACCTGTCGATCCGGCGTAAGGTCTTGACTTGTGGTAGCCGGCGTCCCAAACATATCGCGGGTAGTCTTTGAAAATTCGCTGGCGGAGTCGCTGTTGGAGATGAGCGTCAATCGGTCGCCGTCAAAACTGAGCGTGCCGCGATCGCCAACGATATCAAAGCGATTGATGCCCGGGGCTTCACCGGTCGAGCCGACAAACAAGCCGCTGGCCCCGTTACTGTAGCGCAGGTAAGCGGTGGCTTCATCCTCGACTTCTATGTCGTGATATTTTCCAAAGCCGCAGAAACCATGCACCGAGACCGGCAAACCGCAGATCCACTGAAAAATATCCAGGTTGTGAATGCATTGATTCACCAGCAAGCCGCCGCCTTCGCCTTTCCATGTGGCGCGCCAGTCACTGACCTTAAAATAGACTTCCGGGCGAAACCAGTTAGTCATGGTCCATTGAGTACGCTGGATGGCGCCGATGCGACCGCTATCCACTAACTCTTTCATAGTAATAAACAGCGGGTCGGTGCGTTGATTAAGCATTAACGCGAAAACTTGTTGTTTATGGTCGTGCTGCGCGATGAGTTGTTCACCCTCTTGGCAAGACAGTCCAATGGGTTTTTCCACCAAAAGATGGAGCCCTTTAGACAAGGCATAGCTGGCTTGCTCAAAATGCGCCATTGTGGGTGTGGCAATCAGAA
>CAZKCY010000300.1:0-3855 GCA_964551155.1 uncultured Marinimicrobium sp.
CCGGTTTGGTATTTCACGCCTTTCTACGCCATTTTGCGCGCGGTCACCATCGACTTGGGTCCTTTGAGTTCGAAAATCCTCGGCATGGTGGCCATGGGTGCAGCAATTGCCATATTGTTTGTGTTGCCTTGGCTGGATCGCAGCCGAGTGCGCTCAATGCGCTACAAAGGTAATATCTCGCGCGTCATGCTGATGTTGTTTGCTGCCATGTTTGTGGTGCTGGGCTACCTGGGTGTCAAGGCGCCCACCGAAGGCCGCACTTTGCTGGCTCAGATGGCCACTACGTTCTATTTTGGCTACTTCATAACTATGCCGATCTGGACGGCGACTCACAGAAAGCAGGCCAGTTCGATCATCAGCTGGATCATTTGCGGCATTTTCGCTTTGATATTCCTGGTTATGGCTGTGGAAGGCGCCTTCGAGGCCGACAGTGGTGTGCCGGTATTCCTGCGTCTCTTTGGTTTGGTGCTCGCTGGCGGCTTCGCAGCCCTGCCTTGGCTGACCGATCGCGACAGCACCGCACCCGAACCCGAGCGGGTCACAACCAAAGGCCTGCCCCTGCGTATGGTTCTCGGTGGTCTGGCGCTGTTCGTAGTGCTGGTTGTGGTACCGATTAAGGCGGTAGGCGCTGCAGGCGAATTTGACTGCGGCACCATTCCTTGCGATGTGATGGAGCCGGACATTAGTAACGATGCTTCGCTCCAGCGCGGTTTGAAATACTTTGCCAACTACTGCATGGGCTGTCACTCACTGAAATTTTCCCGCTATGAGCGGGTCGCCGACGATCTGGGTATTCCCCACGAGGTTATGCGCGAAAATCTGATTTTCACTGATCAGCAAATTGGCGATCTGATGAAAATCTCCATGACCAACGAAAATGCCAAGCAATGGTTCGGGGTTGCGCCGCCGGATTTGACCCTGGTGGCCCGGGCCCGCAATCCGGAATGGCTCTATACTTATTTGCGCAACTTTTATGAAGACGATAGTCGGCCCTACGGCGTCAACAATCGGGTATTTCCCAACGTCGGCATGCCCCACGCCATGCTCGAGCTGCAGGGGCTTCCTGAATGCGCCCCCGGCCCTAAGCTTGGCGCGGACGGCGATGTGGTCCGCGACAGCCTGGGCAACCCAGTCATCAATGAAGATTGTGGTAAATTGGTGGAAGGTGAGCTCAAGGGCAGCATGAGTCCGGAAGAATTTGATGCTGCCATCTACGATTTGGTGAACTTCCTGGAGTATGTGGGCGAGCCCGCCGCTCTGGCGCGCGAGCGAATCGGTGGCTATGTGCTGTTGTTCTTGTCGGTATTGTTTATCTTTTCTTACCTGTTGAATCGCGAATATTGGAAAGATGTCCACTGAAGTGGATAACAGGATGTTGCAGGCGGCTTAAGCCGCCTGTGTCCGTTTTTTTATTGAGTAATCGAGGTGAAGCCAATGGGTGTTGTGACTAAGCGCTCATCCATGACGTTGTTTTCTGATGGCCGCGACCATTACAGCCACCGTGTACGCATAGTGCTGGCAGAAAAAGGCGTCTCCGTGGATGTAGTTGATGTCGAGCCCAAGAATAAACCAGAGGAATTGGCGGATCTCAATCCCTACAATACCCTGCCCACCTTGGTCGATCGCGATTTATCGCTCTATGAATCAAAAGTGATCATGGAGTACCTGGATGAGCGTTTTCCTCATCCGCCTCTGTTGCCAGTTTATCCGGTAGCGCGTGCCCAGAGCCGTTTGTGGATGTACCGCTTGGAGCGCGATTGGGCGCCGCTGGTGGATACTATTCTGCACGGCCGCAACAAAGAGCAGATTGCCAAGGCCCGCAAGGACTTGAAAGACAGCTTATTGGCTATTGCTCCCATTTTCTCCGAAATGCCATTTTTCATGAGCGACGAATTCACCATTGTGGATTGTTGTCTGGCTCCAATTTTGTGGCGTTTGCAGTTGATGGAAGTGGATTTGGGCAAAGGCAAGCAAGCCCAACCGCTGTTGAGCTACATGGAGCGACTCTTCGCGCGCGATCCCTTTCGCGCCAGTTTGACCGAGTTCGAACGCGAGATGCATCAGGGCTGATGCCCGATCGCGTCGGGCCCTCAAGGGGCTCGACCATCTCTCCCAAGAGGCCGTCTTGGCCAGGCGACCAGGTGGCCCGACCCAAGTTTCCAGTAAGGGAGCAAATGCGATTATGGCCATGACTTCCAGCCGACCCTACATGATTCGCGCTCTGTATGAGTGGATTGTCGATAATAACTGTACCCCCTATTTGTTGGTCGACGCCCGTGGTCCGGGCGTGGAAGTGCCCCAACAGCACGTTAACAAAGAAGGTCAGATTATCTTGAACGTCAATCCCACAGCGGTTAAAGACTTCTACGTAGGTCAGGAGCAACTGTCCTTTAGCGCCCGATTCGGAGGGATTCCCACCGAGATTTTTGTCCCCTGCGGCTCGGTGTTGGGTATATACGCGCGCGAGAATGGTCAGGGCATGGTGTTTGAGCCCGAGCTCAATCCCGAGCCGCCTACGCCGGAACCGGATCCTGAGCCGGCCCCCAAGCGCCCAAGTTTAAAAGTAGTCAAGTAGATAAATAGCAGCTGAAGGTATATAACCTTCCGACTTATAAGGGTATTATCTGTATTGGGCACCCCTCGCTAGAGCGAGGGTCTACGAATAAAAACGGCAGTTAGGAGTCGTCTATTATGGCTAGGTTGCAACACACTCTGGGTATATTTGTAAACCCGGATCGCGAATGGCAGCGGATTCGAGAAGAAAAGCAGTCTTTTGTTAAGGTTTTCGCGGTTCACATTCCGCTCTTGGCGTTGATACCGGTCATTGCAGCCTATTTTGGTGTTACTCAGGTAGGTTGGCGGGTAGGCGGTGGCGATCCGGTTAGGCTGACCAGTGAAAGCGCCCTGATGTTGTGTGTGGCAGCCTATTTCGCTCAATTGGTAGCGGTTTATATTCTCGGTGAATACATCAATTGGATGTCGCGCAGTTTTGGGGTAGCCGACACTGCCAGTGAACGCCACTATGAAGGTACTGCATTGGCGGTGTATTCCGCCACACCCATGATGCTCGCCGGTATAGTGCTAATTTATCCTCAGCTCTGGTTAGTGGCTACGGTGTTTCTGATTGCAGCCTGCTATTCGGTCTACCTCATTTACGAGGGCATCCCCATTTTGATGAACATCCCTCAGGAGCGCGGCTTTATTTATGCCAGCTCCGTGATTACCGTGGGACTGGTTCTGGCCGTGGTGGTCATGATCACTACCGTGATTGTCTGGGGTTCCGGTATGGGGCCGGTGTTTCTGCGCTAGGAATAACTCAGTCAAGCAAGACCCTAAAAGCAGCCTTCGGGCTGCTTTTTTTTGCGGGCTTGACGAGCGAACCAGAATGGCAGGCGGTGCCAATCTAAGTGAAGGCAGGCTACGCACTCTTCACAGAAATACGCTACATTCATAAAACTGTCACATAAGCGTAATAGAGTGCCTGCCAAGAGTGAGCAATGCTCATTTTTCATTTGCCGATCAACGGGAGCACCTTATGACTGCTATGAAACTGTTTAAAAAACTGGCAATTGCCAGCTCCATGCTCTGCGCCGCCAGCGTCCAGGCGCAGCTGAGTGTCGACCCCGACCTGCCCGAATACGAGGTGGTTCCCGGTGTGTCCGGTAACGTCAACAGTATTGGTTCCGATACTCTGAACAACCTGATGACCCTCTGGGCCGAAGAGTTTGCCAAGCTCTATCCCGCGGTCAATATCCAGATCCAAGGTGCCGGCTCTTCCACCGCCCCGCCGGCTTTGACCGAAGGCACCGCCAATTTCGGGCCCATGAGCCGGGAAATGAAAGCCTCGGAAATTCG
>CAZKCY010000301.1:0-3845 GCA_964551155.1 uncultured Marinimicrobium sp.
CGCTAAAGCTGCCGGTGCGGCCACGCGCGAAAGTCGATGCCCAAGTGCGCTTCGACAAGCCCGAAGGGGCGCCGGAAATAGAGCTACAAGAGCTCGATGCCGCGCACCACAACTGGCTGGTACATCGGGACCTGGCGGAGGACTTATCGACGCTGGAAGTGATTCAGGACGAAGGCCGCATTTATCTGCCGGAGATTGATCTTGAGGTCACCAGCAGAACCTGGAACTGGTACAGCTATTGGGACGATGATTTTCATTCGCTCAAAGGCACCACCGAAACCGAGCGGGCGTTCAAGCGCGGCGACTGGGAAGTGCAAACCCTGACCCATACCACCTTGACCGCCGATGCCGACAACTTTTACATTTTTGCGAGCCTGGATGCCTGGGAAGGTAGTCGAAGGGTTTTTTCCCGCAACTGGGATTTTAGCGTTCCGCGAAAATATTTATAGCCGCACCGATCTATCCGTTAAGTAGCAAAGTCGGCGCGACTGGTTTTTGGGCTCTCAGGCTTCCACCAGTTCCCGGAAGGGGTAATCGGTATAGCCTTTGGGACCCGAAGCGTAAAAAGTCGAAGGGTCGGGCTCGTTCAAAGGCGCGCCCTCGGCCAAGCGCTCGACCAGATCAGGGTTAGCAATGTAGGTTCTTCCGAAGGCGACGGCGTCGGCTTTACCTTCTTTCAGCCACTGATTGGCTTGAGCTGCGTCGAAGCCTTCATTGGCAATGTAAACACCGCCGAAAATCTGTTTCAGCTTGGGACCCAGACTGTCGTCGGCGGCGTGCTCGCGCGTGCAGATAAACGCCAACTTGCGTTTGCCAAGTTCGGCGGCCAGATAACCAAAAGTCTCTTCCGGGTTGGCATCGCCCATGTCGTGGCCATCGCCGCGCGGTGCGAGATGCATGCCCACCCGACCGGGTTCCCATACCGACAATACGGCATCGGTGATTTCGAGCAGTAACCGGGCGCGATTTTCCAGCGAGCCGCCGTACTGGTCGGTACGCTGGTTGGTCTCGCTCTGCAAAAACTGATCGAGCAGATAGCCGTTGGCGCCGTGAATTTCCACACCGTCGAAACCCGCTTTGCGGGCATTCTCGGCACCGCGGCGAAAGGCTTCCACTACACCGGCAATTTCTTCGGTTTCCAGCGCGCGTGGAGTTTCATATTCCTTGATTGGGCGCACCAGACTGACATGGCCTTCCGGTTTGATAGCGCTGGGCGCGACCGGCAGTTCGCCATCGAGATAGATGGGGTCTGAAATCCGGCCCACATGCCACAGCTGCAGTAGCATTTTTCCGCCTTTGGCGTGCACGGCCTGGGTAATTGTCTTCCAGCCCGCCACTTGTTCGTCGGACCAGATGCCGGGGGTATTTGGGTAGCCCACGCCCATGGGATCGACCGAGGTGGCCTCGCTGATAATCATGCCGGCGTTGGCTCGCTGGCGGTAATACTCGCGCATCAGCTTACCGGGTACTCGGCCTTCTTCAGCGCGACAGCGAGTCAAAGGCGCCATGATGACTCGGTTGGGCAAATTCAGGTCGCCAATTTGGATTGGGTCGAATAGCGTGGGCATAGTTAGCATTTCCTGTTGGGTGAAAATTGGAGTAGGTATACGAAAACCTAGGAGTAGGGAGATTACCGCTTGATCGGACTCAAAAGCAAAAAAAGCCGGGGCGGTAAGGGATAAGTTTTGTTAACCCTTCATCAGGCAAAATTATGGCTTGTCAAGGGGAGGTGTGAAGGTTATTCTTAGACGCTCGTTGGCACAGTGCCAGCGAATTGCAAATATTGGCAGAACTCGAATGAACCGCAATTATTTCCACAGTGCAGTAAGCGCATGCCCTTGGCCGGTCTCCGGACTAGGTATGGGCACCCGCATTTCTGTGGGTTGTGGTTCGCTGCTTGGTATTTTCTGAAAATAAATCCAGCCGCGAATTGATCGCGGTCTGAGATTCCTTTCCCTTTTGCATATCGCGACCAATTCCCCCGGCTGGCATTTTTAAGCTACAGGGAGAGTTGTACCGTGTTTTTCAAAAAAATCCGCGCCTGGTGGCAGCGGAAAAAATGGCTCGCAAAAATAAGAGACCCTGATATCAGCGATGCTATAGCACGTGATATAGGGGTCAGCGTTACTCGCATTCAGCTACCTTCAGGTGCCGAAATTACTATTGTAAAACCGGCGAGCCGCGATAAGTGACTTGCCGATTAATCGACGCCGTTATTTTTGCCGCCACCATAAAAAGCCGGCGACGGCACCTAAAATCGCCAGTACACCGGTAGAGGTGGCCAGGGGGTGCTCGCGTACATAACCGCTGGTGGTGGAGTAGGCCTGTTTGGCCCGCTCGGCCATGGCTCCGCGCTGGTCGTCAAACATGATCTTGGCTTCTGAAACCCGGTTCTCAAGGGCTTGTTTGATTTCCTCAAGCTCCTCTCCAGAGGCGGATTTCGATTTTTGAACCATGTTTTCTACGTCGTGGATAAAGGCGCGAAAATCCTCGGACATCTTCTCCGAGCCGTCTGCGGCAGCCGCTCTGAGCGCAGCGAGATCGACGGATTTCTTCGAACCGTTATTTCCGGTCTTTACGACATCTTTAGCGTTCATTTGAGTCTCCTTGTTGAGTGAATTTCGCGTCCTCGCAAGAGCGGAATCAGGAAGTGGAGGCGTTCCAACCTCCACCTCTTTCGCTATCATCCGCTTCTAAGTAATTTAGAGAATCGGCACATTATTAAGAGTAGCACTGATTTTTTGGGTTGCAGACCCGAGAGAGGCTACTACTCTTATACTCCGTCCCTGCTCCGATAGTTAGCGGTTAAGGCGTTGGTGATCAACAAGCTTCTAGTGATGCTGTTTGTCGTCTTTTTTGCCTTGGTGCCCGCCTTGATGATGCATCATGCCTTCACCTTTTTTGTGGTGCTTGTCGTGCCGTTCGGCTTCGTCATAATATTTGTCAAACTTTTCAAGTTGTTCTTCGGTCAGTATTTCGCGTACTTCGGCGTGCATGCGCGCACGCATGATGCTGGCCTCGCTGGTCAATTCGCCTAAACGGTCGGCCGCCGATTGGGCCTGGGCTTCGTCAAAACCATCTTTTGAGGCCTTGTGAAGCGCTTGACGCTGCTCCTTCATCGCTTCGTGAATTTCCATCATGCGCGGGTGATAACCTTGGTGTAAGGCCCGCCATTGTTGTCTCTGGGACTCATCCAAGCCGAGCTTCTCGGCCATATGCTCCATATGATCGCCTCGGTCTTTGCGATCTTTATTCATATCGCCATGCTCGCCGGCAAAGCTAAGCGCAGGTATTAACACTAGAAGGGTTAACAGACTTTTAATTGATGAAGTGAGGTACATGTTCATTACTCCTTTGAAAACACTGTCCGGTTACGCAAGGGTAAACGGCATAAAGGACTGTGATTAGCTCATAACGAGGCTTGCGATTGATTTTGGCCTCGGTCTGGCTATGACCATAGCCCAGAAAAACAATTCCCGCCAAAACATGGCTTGGCTTTTCTTTACCTTGGTCTTTACCACAGGTCTTGCCACAGGTATGCCCCAAAAGCGAATTTTGATCCGAATCAATATTGAATCGGGGCGCTAGCGGTAATCTGAATTCTGACTGGATGGGGCGCCGTACCCGTCTATACTCAAGCTTTAAGTGGTGTTTATTCAAGGAGCGAGTCGGTGAAAAATTGGCAGTCGTGCTTCGGGTTGATCGACCTTCTATCATTTCGGGGCCCGGTCCCGGAAGATGCCCCGGATGAGTTTGATATTCGGGACTGAAGTTTCACTGGGAGGAGCTGAGGATCCAAGCTCAATGGCAATGTCCACGCGCAAAACAAAGATTTTGGTCTGGTT
>CAZKCY010000302.1:0-3830 GCA_964551155.1 uncultured Marinimicrobium sp.
TATGTGTATTATATTTTTTTATATTTTTCGCCCGGCTTCTAGCCCGCCACAATTGATCATAAATTGCCCTCCGTCGGCCCGAATCGGACGCCGGCTTGCCTCTTCAGGTTGGTTAACTGCAATTATCAGACAACCAACGATGGAGAGGCGGGCTATGAATTTTTCGGGTGCAAGATGGAAGGCGGTGTGGTCAGTGGTATTTCTGGGGCTTGTGCCCTTGGGAGTAATGGCGGAGGAAAATGCCGAGGCCGGACACTTAGTACTTTCGGGCGAGACTCGGCAAGAAGTGTTGCATTTGGGTACCCAGGTGGAGATGACCATCAAGGGACTGCAGTCCCAGGTGGAGGTGACTCAACGTTTTAAAAACAACTCCAATGACTGGACCAATGCCACCTATCTGTATCCTCTGCCGGAAGACAGCGCGGTAAGCCACTTGAAGATGATTATCGGCGAGCGGGTAATAATCGGGCAGATTCAGGAGAAGCAAAAGGCGCGGGCCAATTTCGAGCGCGCCAAAGCCGAGGGCAAAAAGGCGACGCTGATGGAGCAGCAGAGAGCCAACTTGTTTCGCCAGGAGCTGGCCAATATCGCCCCGGGCGAGACCATAGAGATTCAGATCTCCTATTCCCAGCAGGTGCTTTACGATCAAGGTGAATTTCGCCTGCGCATGCCCACTACTCTGACCCCGCGCTACATTCCCGGCGTTACGCGCGCCGACCTTCTGGAGAGCGCTCAAATCAGTACCGCCACCAACGGCTGGGCACTGCCCACCGACCAAGTGGCGGATGCGCATTTGATTACACCGCCTCAACGCCATGTACAACCGGGAACTTTGCTCAACCCGATCGAGATTGATATTCGGCTGGAGCCGGGCATGGCGCTGACCAAAGTCGAAAGTGCCAGTCATAGTTTGCAAATCGAGCGAGACCAGCTCGATTACCGGATTCGCTTTGCCGCCGGCCAAGTAAGTATGGACCGGGACTTGGAACTGAGCTGGATGCCGGAGCCGCAGGACGCACCAGTTGCGGCCATGTTCAGCGACCAGTGGCGCGGCGATCGCTATCTGCAGCTGCTGCTGATGCCGCCCCGCGATCTGGCTCAGGCGCAGGCCTTGCCCCGGGAGCTGATCTTGATTGTCGATACCTCCGGCTCCATGGCCGGCAGTTCCATAGAACAGGCCCGCGCCAGCGCACTTATGGCGCTGGGTCAGTTAGGGTCCAACGACAGGTTTAATTTGATTCTGTTTAACTCGGCAACCCATACACTGTTTAATCAAGCCGTGCCCGCGACTTCTGCCTATCTCGACAAGGCTCGGCGGGCCGTCCAACAGATGCAGGCCGGTGGTGGCACTGAAATGTGGCCGGCTCTGGAAAGCGCTTTCAAGCATCCCGCCAGCGAACGCCATCTGCAACAGATTGTTTTCGTCACCGACGGCAGCGTCGGCAATGAAGCCGAATTGTTGAAGCTGATTCACCGGCAACTGGGCGAGGCCCGCTTGTTCACTGTGGCCATCGGCAGTGCGCCCAACCGGTTTTTTATGCGCCGGGCGGCCGAATTTGGGCGCGGCAGCTTTACTGAAATCGCTACCGGCGAACAAGTCGGCGAGCGTATGAAGACCCTGCTCAGCAAGCTGGAAAAACCGGTGGTATCGGATTTGACCATCGACTGGCCGCAGCCGGTGGAAGTCTTTCCGCACAAAATCCCCGATCTCTACTGGGGCGAGCCTTTGATGGTGACCGCCAAGCTGCCCCCTTGGCCGCTGGGCGCCAACGCCCTGATTCGCCTCAGCGGCAAAAGCGCCGGCAAGCCCTGGGTGCGGGATCTGGCTTTGCAGCCGGCGGCCGATGCGCCAGCCTCAGAAGGCATACCGGTACTGGCCCAACGGTTCGGGCGCGAGAAAATCGCCGCGCTCGAAAATCGATTGCACCAGAGCGGCGATGCCGACAAGGCACGAGCGAAAATATTGCCGGTAGCGCTTGAGTATCAGTTGATGTCGCGCTTCACCAGCCTGGTGGCGGTGGACAAAACGCCCGCTCGCGAGCTTTCCGAACAAGTGGTCGACAGGGGAGTTCCCAATGCTATGCCGGCGGGCTCTCAAATGCGTGCGGTCGGCTACCCGCAAACCGCCGCCGGTTCGCTCTGGCATTGGCTGCTGGGCTCTTTGGCGCTGCTCGCATTGCTGGTTCAACACTTCTGGGGTTTTAGATTTGGGAGGGCAGGTCATGTCTGCTGACACCCAGATGGCCCCGAATCAAATACGCTCACCGCTGAGCAACCGCAGCCGCATGCTGCTCAGCGTTGTGTTGGTGCTGATCATCGCCTGGCACTGGGGCAGTGCCCTCGGCATCGAATTTAAAGCCCGATTGGCGCAGGTGTTGATTGAGCAGGCCTGGCAGCAACAGTTGCAGGCTTCGGCGCACAAGGCCCAGCCCTGGCCCTGGGCCGATACTCATCCGGTGGCGCGCTTGCAGTGGTTGGACGACGCCCACAAGGTGAAACAGGATCTGTACGTTCTGGCTGGCGCCGATGGCAGCAGCCTGGCCTTCGGACCGGGACAAGTGAGCGGCTTGGGGGAGACAAAGGCCAAAGTAGTCGCCGGCCATAGAGACACTCACTTTGCTTTTTTGAAACATTTGCGCGCGGGGGATCAGTTGCGCTGGCAGGATCGGGATGGTGTTTGGCGCAGCTTTAAGGTGAGCCGGCTAAGAATCGCCGACAGCGACCAGGAAGAGTTGTGGGTGGATACGGATGCCGAAACGCTTTGGCTGGTGACCTGTTATCCCTTCGACGCTTTGCAGGCCGGTGGGCCTTTGCGCTATCTGGTGCAGGCCCAGGCCGAGGGTGAGCCGGTTGGTTTCCCGCCAGACGCGGGAAACCAACCGAGCTTCCACCTCTAAGTCTATAAGGGCTCCGCTCGACGAGCGATTTCCACATCCTCTGCCACTTGGTCGCGAATCAGCGCCCAGTGGAAGAGGTTGTCTTCATTGGCGGTGAAGAAGTTGTGGTTGTAGTGAGTCAGGGGCATGTCTTTGTAGATCGGCCGGGTGATTTCGATGACCTGATCCCAATACTCAAGCGCCAACTGCAAATGATCTATGGCCGCCTGTTTGTCGGTCATTTCGCCGCTTAAGCGATAGCTCTGCAGCGCTACCGCGCCTTTGAGTTTTTCGGCCAGGTGCAGACCCAAATTGGCCCAGGTTTTGACATCAGCCACTTCATACATCAGCGAGGCGTTGCCGGACACGTCGATATTTTCCACCAGGCGCAGCGCCTCACGATTGTCGCGCTCCAGACGCTCGATCAGAATCGGTGGCGTGACTCTATCCACGCCGAAGGATCCGCCCTCGCGCATGGCCTCTACGTAATCGCCCACCGAAACGTAATCCGGGTCCATGGTCGGATGGCCGATCAGCTGATCGACGGAAATGTAGCGAGTGTATTCGCCCTCGAGCGCCAAAAAGCCTTCGCTGTAAAGGGTGAAATCCCAGCGCGAATCGTACAGCGATGCCAGGCGCTGCTGGGTCGAGGACGCCAAAGAATAGGCGTTAAGCAGGTTGTCGGCTTGTTCACCGTAGCGGCGGTTGAATCCGGCCTGAAACACCGAGTCCGGAGTTTCAGGATCGAACAGCAGCCGGCCCCAGAGCTGGTACCAAAGCCACTGGCGTTCGAAGGCGTAATCCCACTCCACAGGTTCTTTTACCGCGGTGAAATAATCCAGCGCCGGTATGTAGGTTTCCGAGCCGATGAAGTAGCCGCCCACGTAACTGGCCTTGCCGTTGCGTGCATTTTGCTCGCGGATGAACTAAGGCACGCCCCAGCGCAGCGCGAAG
>CAZKCY010000303.1:0-3813 GCA_964551155.1 uncultured Marinimicrobium sp.
TAAAGGAGGCGTAAAGCCCCACACTCGGATCGACGCCGGCAATAATAGAGAAGGCAATGGCCTCGGTAATCAGCGCCAGAGCTACAACAATACCGGAGAGCAAGTCGCCTCGGATATTGCCGAGCCAATCGTTTTTGGTTGAACTTAACAGCATGGGGATTCCTTTTTTGGGCAAGTGCTTAATGCCCGAAAATTAGAGTACGAATAGAGAACGAAAATATATATTCAATGGAATAACAGGAGTAATCGGCCCGCCTATGGCGCGCAGCTATAGAGTCATCTCAAGAGGCATGAGTGCTGAAAAGGGCCAGTTGCTAGCTCGATAGGACAAGGGTGTGAAGCAAACCTTGCTTGAGCAGCGGAATGTGCTATGGCGGAGTGACAGCCGAGGAGGTAATCATAATATACATCGGTTTTGGAAAGCGGTGAATTATACAGTATTGAGCGCTGAGGGCAACGATCGAGGTTCAAAGCGAGGGTATGCGATGCAATTCCGAATCTGGTCCGCTAGAGCTATTCACAAGGTCTTTCAGTGAATCAACATAGTACCAATCAAACCGAGTAAAAATCCGCAGGAGGCGCCAAGGGCTGGGAAGGTTTCGCGTTTTAAGTGAGCCCTCGGCGCTATATCTTCAAAGATCAAATACATAATACCTCCGCTGCAAAACAGCAAAATGATTCCTAGGGTGAACTCATTGGCCGAAAGCCAGGTGAAACCCAGCCACGCCGCCAGGGGGCCCGCTATGGAGGCAGCAAGAAATATGAACCACAGGTGACGTCCGGCACCATTTCCCGAGTGCATTTCCCGATAGGCGGCGAAACCCTCCGGCATATTCTGTAGCACAATCAAACCGGCCAGCAGATACGCTTGATTCGAGCCACTGGCGGCCACGGCCCCCAATAAAATGGCTTCGGGAATAAAATCCAGCAGCATACTGACAAAAATCGCAGCCCGGGTATGGGTTCGTTTCTCCCAGGCGCTGAATTGCCAAAAGACTAGCCCGCCCGCCACAAAGCTGAGCGCAACCATCGGCGCTGAGAGGTGCTCAATACCTTGGGGAATCAACACTAAAGCGATAGCGGCGAGCAGCGCGCCGCCACCGAAATAGGACATAAAGCTATCCAATTCATTGCGGCGGAATAAATTGCCAAACTTGATGTTGGAGGAGATCAAAGCCCCTAAGGGGATTGACAGGCCGGCCAGCCACGCCAATCCGAGAGTGCCTTCCAGCGTTGACACCAGCATCTATTGAGCCCTCTTTACCGACAAGGGGAACAAATAATTTGCCATGACATACTCATAAACAGCTCTTCGAACCTCCAGTTTATTTAAAATCGATTCATGTCAAAGCTTAGTGAACTGAGATCAGATTGGCTAGCAGGAGTATTCCGGAGCAGAGCGCTTAATTAGGTTTTCTGAACGAGTGAATATGCCAATAAAAAGCCACTTTTCTCTCGAGAAAAGTGGCTCTTGTCGAAACAGCCGATATTTAAGCGACTTAAAAACTAGCTCATTACTCAGCCGCACTCATTTGACTACCCCAAATAGAAGGGCCTTCCGAACTCATGGCGGTGAAGGTCACGGTGAATTCACGCAGAGTCTCATTGTATTGGCGAGAAAGCACACCGTGATAGGGCTCGGTATCCCCATCCAGAAAAATCACCACGCGGTTTCCAGCGGAATATTCCCAGGTCCCGGTCAAATCGCCGGTAATGGTGCCGTCGGCGGTTAGCGTTACTCGATCTGAGTTAACAAAGCCCGCTTTAATGGGCAGAGTGTGCTCAATGAAAGCGTATTCACCCACAGCCTCCGCTTCGCTAACCTCAGCTACCAGAGACGCTTCGCTTTCGCTCAGAGGCACATAACGGTGCGGTGATACCACCAGCCAGTCGTCGCTGTTGATAAACATTTCATGCACTCTGACCTCGTGTTCTTCGCCGCGGAACGGAAAGCGGGTATGGAAGAACAAAAAGTATTGCCCGGTTTCCGCTTGATAGTAAGCGCTGCTATGACCGGGTGAGACATAACCATGGCCGGGTCCGTATCCGGGTTCGCCATCCTCTCGATCAAAATAGAAGCCGCCCATCTGCTTCTGACCGTGGGGGCTAATTGCTGGGTCACCGGCATCCAGGAAAACGCCATTTGGGTTTCTAACGGTGGCCATATCAGTCCCGCGACCATCGACATAGGGTCCGTCCGGGTTGCGCGAGCGGGCCACGCGCATTTCATACCCACCGTTAGCGCTCAGACCGCCGTAGCTGCTGAGCAGGTAGTAATACTCCGATTCGGGGCTGTAAATGATATAAGGCGCTTCGATCCTGCTGTGATGGCCACCTAGCAAATGCTTGCCGTAGCCCTGATCCGGAAGTTGTTTCCCGGTTGTCGGGTCCATTTCCAGTATGAAAATACCACCGGAATAGGAACCGTACACCATCCAAAGCTTGCCGGTGTGATCGAAAAAGGTGTGCGGATCCACGGTATGCGGGTGAATCCGGGCATCGAAAGGCGTGCCGTCTGCGCCGATATTGGACTCAGTGGCAGGCGCATCGGCATCCCCCATCCCCGACAGCAGCATTATCCCCAGATCTTCATAGGGTCCTTCCACCTGGTCCGATACCGCTACCCCCAGTACGCCCCGGGGGCGATCGCCTTGTGAGGCGTTGTAGTAGAAGTAGAAGCGGCCGTCCTCCAGCTGAGTGACATCTGCCGCCCAGAGGGTAGTGGTTCGGGCCCAGGTCAGCGCTTCGGAAAGATCCTGGGTGACGTCGTCAAAAAGTGGGTTGGCAGCATTGACGCCTTCGGCGAAGCGATCCCAGTTCATCAAGTCGGTGCTTTTGGCAGCCGCTAGATGAGAACCAAACACATAGTAGGTGTCCTGGACCTTGATCACCGAGGGGTCGTGCACAGTGGCATTATTAAAGCTGATGCCTTCTGGTGGTGGAGGAGGGGGCGGGGTACCGCCAGTATCTGGGTCGGTTTCGACCCCGCCACCGGAGCCAGAGCTGCCGCCACAGCCAATCAAGGTCATGGAGAGGACCGCAGCGCTCAGCGAATGTCGTAGTTTTGGCCATTTCATCGGAATTACCTCATTTTTGAACAGCTTAGCTTGAAATCTGATGCTTCCAGGGGGCGAAAGTCGGCACTTATCTCAGTCAAGAATAGGATTATAGTAATATTGTAATACCAAAAGGATAACGTTTGACGTCATATGAAGCAAGTTCATTAATCAATCCATTTATCGAGGTATAACGTTGATATATACGAACGTGTCCCAACGGGTGACTTATAAGGAACTGAAAATAAAAGGTGAGGTAGCGACAACACGCCGATGCGGTCCACGAAGGCTGCTCTTGGATCTTAGCCTGCCCATATCCGGCGCCAATCTGCTGTAAACTGTAGTTTAACCGTTAGTCACTGACGCTCCTAGCCAAAACCTTCTGACAAAATATAAGTCTCGACGGCGGCGAAATGTCGGTCTTAACATGCCCCAAATTGGGCTCAACTTATCCGAAAAGTCAGATTTTACGTACTAAATATTATCTATCGGCGCCAAAGAAATTTGAGGTTTTACTATGCACGCCACCTTACCGCTCCTGGAGGAGACCGATTTTCCCCTGATACACCGCAACGAGCTGGAAACTTTGCAGGTTAACTTAGGGTACTTATGCAACCAGACCTGCGTGCACTGCCATGTGAATGCCGGCCCCAATCGCAAGGAAATGATGGAAGATGACAACATTGAGTTGATTACTCGGGTACTCAAAGCCCGCAATATTCAAATGCTGGATTTGACCGGCGGAGCGCCGGAGATG
>CAZKCY010000304.1:0-3810 GCA_964551155.1 uncultured Marinimicrobium sp.
GGTGGTCGCGCGCGGGACGCCGAGGAGATCGGCAGGTGACTTCGGGAATCCAATCCGATGGCTATTGGATGGCACGCGCTCTGGAATTGGCCGAAGGCGCCAAGGCGATTGGCGAGGTACCCGTGGGCGCAGTGCTGGTACTTGACGGCGAGGCCGTCGGCGAGGGCTGGAATCAGCCTATAAGCGCCCAAGACCCGACGGCCCATGCGGAAATTATTGCGCTGCGCCAAGCCGCGACAAGGCTTCAGAACTATCGTCTTCCGGGCACCTGTCTATACGTAACTCTGGAACCCTGCACCATGTGCGTGGGCGCACTGGTCCATGCCCGAGTCGAACGACTGGTGTACGGCACCACAGAGCCCAAGGCGGGAGTCATTGAGAGTCGAGGCCGGCTGCTTGAGAGCGAATTTTACAACCATCGCATCAGTTGCCAGGGTGGAGTCATGGCATCAGACTGTCAGCATCAACTGAGCGAGTTTTTTCGCGAGCGGCGAGCGGCGATCAAGGCGCAAAAACTAGTCTCTAAGTCTTAAACCGTCACAGATTTGTCATATCAGAGCGCCATTATGGCGCCATGATGACACCAAACACCTCTTTGATGACCAATGTTGCTCCGATGGACCCCGACCAGTTTGAGCTGCAGCGAATTATTGAGCAGAAACTGCTCACACCGGTATTCCAACCCATAGTCGATATCGGCAGCAATACCATTATCGGCTACGAATCTCTTATTCGAGGCCCTGCTGAAAGTCCTTTGGCTCGCCCAGATCAACTATTTGCCGCCGCCGCTTGCAATCGTCAGTTGGCCGCCCTTGAATACGCTTGTCGCGAGGCTTCCTGTACCGCCTTCGTACAACTGAACCTAAACGGCAAACTGTTTTTGAATATGACCCCACTTAGCTTTACCGACAGCCAGTACCGCGATGGCGTTACTATGGCCATACTGCGGCGCCTGCACCTTGACCCTGAGCGAGTGGTCTTTGAGTTGACCGAAAAGCAGCCCTTGGATGAATACGATTTGTTGCGCAGCGCCTGTGAACACTTCAAGCGCCAGGGCTTTGCGGTGGCTATTGACGATTTGGGGGCGGGCTATGCCGGTCTTCGGATTTGGAGTGAGCTCAACGCTGATTACGTCAAAATCGATCGACACTTTATCAGCGGTATCGACGGCAATGCGGTAAAGCGAGAATTCGTGCGCGCTATGATGGATATCGCCGATCGCATCGGCAACAAGGTCATCGCCGAAGGCATCGAAACCGAGGAGGAATTCAAAACCTTGGTCGCCATGGGCATAGAGTATCTCCAAGGTTTTTTTATCGCCCGCCCCAAGGCCGATCCGATTCGGGTTTTGCCCGAACATTTGTTTGAGGCGCGCAGGGCCGCTATGCCTTTGGCGCGCGACACTTTTCGACGCACTCTGGCGGAAGTCGTGGTCTCCGAGCAAACGCTCGCGCCCCAAATAATGGCCGCTGAAGTGGTCAAACTGTTTCGCGACGATGTCCGCTTGAGCTGTTTACCGGTGGTTGAGGGCGAGCGCGCACTTGGAATGATCAGCCGCTCGGAGCTGTTAAACGTATTTTCCTGGCGCTATTCCTATGAACTGCACGCCCACAAGCCGATTGCCGATTTCATCAGTCCGCGCAGTATCACCCTGGATATCAATTGCGAAATTAATGCTGCCGGCAAATTGGTTACCGAAGATCCGGATCAGAATCTGAGTGTCGATATTTTAGTCTGTGAAGGCGATCGCTATGTCGGCGTGGCTAAAGTGCGCAGTATACTGCGCAGCATTACCGACGAAAAGTTGCGCGCCGCACGTCACTCCAACCCTTTGACGGCACTGCCGGGCAATGTGCCTTTGTACGAATGGATAGATCAGTTGTTGTGCCAGAAGAACGAATTTGTGGTGGCCTACTGTGACATTAATCACTTCAAGCCCTTCAACGATGCATTCGGCTATGCCTGTGGCGATGAAGTGATCATTCTGCTGGGCAAGCTGTTGCGCGAACAGACGTCAGAGCTGGATTTCGTAGGTCACGTGGGCGGCGACGATTTTGTGGTAGTGTTTCGAAGCCCAGATTGGCAGCGTCGGTGCCGCAAGATTTTGCAAGCTTTTGAGCAAGCCACGACTGAACAGTTGTCGGCCCAGCAACAGGATTACTGGATTGAGAATCGCGAGGGTAAGCGGTGCCGCTTCGGGCCGCTGACTCTATCGGTCGGTTGCGTCAACCCCGATCCCGAGCTTTGCCGAACCCACCACCAAGTGGCTATGTTGTTGGCTGATGCCAAACACAGTGCCAAGTCCCTGGGAGGCAATCAGGTGTTTCTTTCCCGCCGCCGCGCGCCGGCGGCCCTCGAGTTCGCTTAGTCCTGAGTGGTTTTTCGAACCAGCAGCTCTCCCTGGTCATTGGTGTCGGTCACTTCGATTCGATCGCCGTGACCCAGTGGTTCACTCGTTACTGCTGGCCAGCGTTGATCCTTCACCAACACATAGCCTTTGTGATCAAAATTCACCATGGCTTCGCCGATTTCGCCGACTAGGGATTTTTTCGCGGTTTTTGATTCTTTCCAGCGCAGACTTTGGCCAATTAGAAACGTGGTCAGTAGTATGGCGGCACTCACCCCTATGCTGATGGCGAGCACGCTACTGCGGTATTCGTCGGTGTCGGGCAAATCAAAGAGTCGAAAACTGCCGAGAATAAACGCTATTGCGCCGCCGATGCCCAGCACCCCGAAGCCGGCCACAAACAACTCGGCCAACATCAATGCCATGCCCAAAAACAACAACAGCATAAAGCCAGCGTTGATCGGTAGACTTTGCACACCTATCAGGCCAAGAATCATGGCAATGCCGCCCAGCACGCCCGGAAACGCCAGACCGGGGCTGAGAAATTCGAGATAAATTCCGAGCATGCCCAGGGAAATTAATAAATGGGCGATTTGGGGCTGGGCGATGATTTTCAGCAGCCGGTCCATCAGCCGCGGTTCAACGGTGATGATTTCTCGCTCGGCAAGGTTCAGTTTTAAAGCTTCGCCTTGAAATTGAATCTCTTTGCCATCGGCCAAAGCTAATAGTTGGGCGAATTCCGGAATCACCAAATCGATCACTTGTCCTTCGCGCGCCTCCTTGGCAGTCACACTGACCGCCTCGGAAACAAAACTTTCCGCCAGGTCAGCATTGCGCCCGCGCTCGTCGGCAATGCTGCGCATTAACGCCCGGCTGTCGTTCATGACTTTCTTGGCCATGGTGCCTTCTATGTCGCTGCCATCGCCGGCAACCGGCGATGAAGCGCCGACAGTAGTGCCGTCATTCATAACCGCCAGGTGAGTGGACAATAGAATGAAGGCGCCTGCGGAGGTGGCCCCCGCGCCCGAAGGGCCCACGTAGCCGATGATCGGCACTTGTGACTCTCCAATGCTGGCCACCATGTCTCGGGTGCTGCTGAGCAGCCCACCCGGAGTGTCGATGCGCATGATCAGAGCCGCCGCCCCCCTAGCTTCGGCGCTGTCGATGGCGTGCTGGAGCAGGGCGCTGGCGCCGGGGTTGATCACGCCTTCGATATCGACTTGGTAGACCGGAGCTGCCGTTGCCGGGTTTTGACTCTGAACGGCGCTGCCGATTCCCGCCAACAACAAAAGGCCAAACAGCCCCAGACGCAAACTCCGCCAGTTGGGGCTCGAGCGTTTAATTGTTCTGAGGCGCTGCATTAGCTGGCCGGTTGGTCGTCAATGTGCAGGCCCAGACCTTCCAGCATTTGGCGCATGTTGGTCAAATCAGCCGGGAAGATTACCTTGGTCTGGGCATCCGCC
>CAZKCY010000305.1:0-3796 GCA_964551155.1 uncultured Marinimicrobium sp.
CAGCTGGTTAGCTAGAAGAAAGGGCAGGCTTTCAGGAAGATAAGCAAGGTCTGCGAAGCGATGACAAGTGAGGGCTGAATTATGGCACTACAAGACACGGAATCCGCTAGCTTCGAGCACGAGCAAAACAACGCTGTGAAAGAAATTAGTTTTGATGAAGACACTCCGGCATTGGTTGCCGAAGAAGCAAGTACCGACGATACCCCTTCCAAGGCTCCTTCGAGCCAAAGTCGTAAATCCTCCGATTACGATGAAGACAAGTTTACCAAAAGTCTGGATGCCACCCAGATGTATCTCAATGAGATAGGCTTCTCGCCGCTGTTGTCCGCGGAAGAAGAAGTCTATTTCGCGCGCCGAGCACTCAAAGGCGATGAAGCATCGCGCAAACGAATGATTGAGAGTAATTTGCGCTTGGTAGTCAAAATCTCCCGTCGCTATGTCAATCGGGGCCTGGCGCTTCTGGATCTGATTGAAGAGGGCAACCTCGGGTTGATTCGAGCGGTTGAAAAGTTTGATCCCGAGCGCGGGTTTCGTTTTTCCACCTATGCGACCTGGTGGATCCGTCAGACCATTGAGCGCGCAATCATGAATCAGACCCGTACCATCCGGCTTCCGATTCATGTAGTCAAAGAGTTGAACATTTACCTGCGCGCCGCACGGGAGCTGACTCAGAAGCTGGACCACGAACCCAGTGCGGAAGAGATCGCTGAAATGGTGGAAAAGCCGGTAGGTGATGTCGAGCGAATGATGGGTCTGAATGAGCGGGTCACCTCGGTGGATGCGCCCATTGGCAATTCGTCAGAACGCAGTGTGGTCGACACCATTCCCGATATTCAGGACACCGACCCTTTCAGCTTGCTGCAAAATAGCGATATGAACTCCACCCTGGATGCGTGGCTCGACGATTTGAACGAGAAGCAGCGAGAAGTACTGGCGCGCCGTTTTGGCTTGCGTGGCCACGAAGTCTGTACGCTTGAGCAGGTTGGGCGCGAAATCGGTCTTACCCGCGAGCGCGTGCGTCAGATTCAAGTTGAAGCTCTGCGGCGCTTACGGGAAATCCTGGAAAAGCAAGGCTTGAACAGTGAGTCGCTGTTTAGTGCTTGAATGATTTCTCAAGCAGCTCGATTGGTAGCCATAAAAAAACCGCGTTTAAAACGCGGTTTTTTTATGGCTGAAGTAACAGGGTATGGGCGTGGAATTGTTAAAGCAACAGCGTCCTTTGCCCAGCCCGAGAGCTATACCTAGCGCTCAAGGTATTGCAGCTTGCCTTCAACGCCGTCCCATTCTTCCGCATCTGGAAGCGCTTCTTTCATCTCGGTGATGTTGGGCCAAACTTCGGCCAGTTCCGCATTCAACTCGAGAAACACTTCCTGATCTTCAGGCAGCTCATCTTCGGAGAAGATGGCATCTACCGGACATTCTGGCTCACACAGAGCGCAGTCGATACATTCGTCCGGGTGGATCACCAGGAAATTGGGGCCTTCATAAAAGCAATCCACCGGGCATACTTCCACACAATCAGTGTGTTTGCATTTAATACAGTTTTCCCCAACAACAAAAGTCATAGCCGGCTCCAGGTAGTGCCAATTAGTGCCAATTCGCGAGAAGGCCGCATTTTAGCAGCATTCACAGTTTTTGGTAGGGGGCGCAGCAATTCGTTCAGCCGCGCCCCAGCAATTGTTTCAGTTCGTAGAGGCGCGCCAAAGCCTCGCGTGGCGTTAGCTCGTCCGGATCAAGCGCGGTCAATGCATCCACCGCTGGGTGTGGGGCGCTGTCGAACAGGCCACCCTGAATGGGTTCATTGCTCGGGGCGGGCTCCGGTTTGCGCTCGTTCCTGGTCGTTGAACCGCTATCCACGTTCTGACCGCTTTCCAGCAAGTCTAGCTGTTCCCGCGCGCGAACGAGCACCTGGGCGGGAATACCCGCGAGTTTCGCCACCTGGAGGCCGTAACTTTTGCTCGCCGGTCCTTCCTGAACCTTGTGCAGAAAGACGATGTTGTCTTTGTGTTCGGTGGCATCCAGGTGCACATTGGCTACGCTTGGCAACTGATCGGGTAAGCGAGTCAGTTCAAAATAGTGAGTGGCAAATAGCGTATAGGCATGGACTTTTTCCGCGAGATGATGAGCGCAGGCCCAGGCCAGCGCCAGGCCATCGAAAGTGCTGGTACCACGGCCAATCTCATCCATCAGTACCAGACTGCGGGGGGTGGCGTTGTGCAGGATATTGGAGGTCTCGGTCATTTCCACCATAAAGGTCGAACGGCCACCGGCCAAGTCGTCCGAAGAGCCGATGCGAGTGAAGATTCGATCCACCAAACCGATATGGGCCTCCCTCGCGGGCACAAAACTGCCTATGTGAGCCAGTAGCACAATCAGTGCCGCCTGGCGCATATAGGTGGATTTACCGCCCATATTTGGTCCTGTAACCACCAGCATCTGGCGTTCACCGCTGAAGTGCAGATCGTTGGGCACAAAGGGGTGTTCGGCAACTCTCTCGACCACCGGATGGCGGCCCTCGACGATATTGATGCCGGGCTCTGGGCTGAGCCTGGGGCGGCAAAACCCCAGGCTTTCGGCGCGCTCTGCAAGGGTGCTGAGCAGATCCAGTTCCGCGACGGCGGCGGCCGAGTCTTGCAGCGCGATCAGGTCTTGATTGAGCCGTTCGAGAAGCTCGTCGTAAAGCGCTTTTTCCCGCGCCAGGGCCCGGCTTTTGGCCGACAGGGCTTTGTCTTCAAAGGTTTTCAGCTCGGGGGTGATGTAGCGCTCGGCGTTTTTCAGGGTCTGGCGGCGTATGTAGTCAGCCGGGGCCTGCTCGGCCTGGGAGCGGGTCAGCTCAATAAAGTAGCCGTGCACCCGGTTGTAGCCCACTTTCAGCGTGCTGATGCCGGTGCGCTCGCGCTCCCGGGTCTCTAGGTCCAAAAGATATTGCCCTGCATTGGTGCTGATATTGCGCAATTCGTCCAGTTCTTCATCGTAGCCAGGCGCAATAACGCCGCCGTCGCGAATCACTACCGGGGGATTTTCCACCAAAGCTTGGTCGAGCAGCGTCACTAATTCGGGGAATTCGCTTATTTGGCCTGCCAGGGCTTGCAGCCGCGCGGCTTGTGTCGATTTTAAAGCGCTCTGCAGCTCAGGGTAGGTGGCCAGGGAGGCGTAGAGGCGCGCCAGATCCCGCGGGCGCGCCGAGCGCAGCGCCAGGCGCCCGAGAATGCGCTCCATATCTCCCACGCGCTTGAGGATGTCGTGTAGGGTCTCGTAGGCGTAGCCTCCGGCAAGCTCGCCGACGGCGTCCTGGCGCGCCTGAAGGACGGTAAGATCGCGCAACGGGCGGTTGAGCCAGCGGCGCAACAGGCGCCCACCCATAGCGGTGGCGGTGGTATTCAAAACACTGAACAGAGTGTTCTCGTCGGTGCCACCGAGATTGATGTCCAATTCCAGGTTGCGGCGAGTGGCGGCGTCCATCAGTACCGCCTGATCGTGATTTTCGTAACTCAGGCCGCGCACATGGGGCAGGGCGGCCCGCAGAGTTTCGCGGGCGTAATTCAGCAGACAGCCGGCGGCGGCGACTGCGGCATGCAGATGATCGCAGCCGAACCCCGCTAAGTTCTGAGTGCCAAACTGCTGGCTGAGCAGCCGACGCGCGCTCTCCAGCTCAAATTCCCAGGGCGCTCGACGGCGCAAACCGCGTCGTTTCGCGGCCAGTTCGGGGGTGGTCAAATCATCATTGATTAGCAGCTCGGCGGGGTTTAAACGCTGTAACTCTCCCAACACGGCATCCAGGCCATGGACCTCGAGC
>CAZKCY010000306.1:0-3791 GCA_964551155.1 uncultured Marinimicrobium sp.
TGGATGCCGCGCTGCAACGCAACCTATAAAGTCAACATTCGTTTCAACGGCTGGAGCCCTGCCTCTGGCGTAGATAATTACAGTCATCCCTTTGCGTGCCAGTTAGACACCTTCAGTTTAAGGGCCTTTTATGTAAATTGTATGACTCGACGCCTGCGACTGGATGTAAATACTAAACCCGAGGACTTCTTCATTAATGGTGTATTGGCAAATCAGAACAAAGCACCTATTACGCCTGAAAATTTTCCGTTTGATATGGCTTACGGGTACCACTTCGACTCTCATTTGCTTGGAAAATTTTTATCGGAGTTGGCGGTTGAGCGTGGCGTCCGGCACCTGACCGACAAAATAGTTGATATAAGTCGTCTGGATAATGGTGATATTGGCCATCTGAATACCGAATGCGGAGAGCGTCTCGACGGAGACTTTTTTGTCGACTGTACCGGCTTTTCTTCCATGCTTATGCAACAAGCTCTACAGGTGCCTTTTCATAGTTTTAAAGACAACCTGTTTAACGATCGAGCCGTGGTCATGCCTACCCCAATCGAGCATCCTATCCCGGTCGAAACCGAAGCTACAGCCATGCAAGCCGGATGGTGTTGGAGAATTCCTTTAACCAATCGCTTTGGTAACGGCTACGTGTACAGTTCGGACTTTATCTCCGACGACCAAGCCGAAATCGAGTTCCGGCAGCACTTGGGGATGACGGATAGCAACCAAAGTTGCCGACATTTGAAGATGCGTGTCGGTCAGTTGGAGAAACATTGGAGCCATAACTGTATCGGGCTTGGCCTCTCGCAAGGGTTTATCGAGCCCCTGGAGGCGACGGCTCTACACTTGGTGCAAGTCGCCATCGAGATGTTCATAACGAAATTCGAGAAGGGAAATTTCTCCGCTCAGTACCGCGACGACTACAATACTGCGGAATACGAGCGTTTTGAGCGAGTCCGAGATTATATTGTGGCGCACTACAAACTGAATAGTCGCTCTGACACAGACTATTGGCGCGTCAATCGAGATAATATGAAGCTATCCGCTTCTCTCCTGGATATCCTGGACGCTTGGTATCGCGTAAAAGATCTGACGAGTGAACTAGAGCGGCAGAAAGTCGACTCTCACTTTACCGCGGCTTCCTGGCATTGCTTACTTGCCGGCTACGGCGCTTTTCCCCCACTAGCGGAAAATCAACCTAATCAGGGCGACCGTTACAAGGAGCTCGAGTTGAACGAGTTTTTTCGCCGTTGTGCGTTAAACTTTAGCTCCCATGAAGACCAATTGGCGAGGTTATAATGCTAGTGCCCGATTGCTCGTGCTTCTGGTCAAGTGCTTTGACGCTCCGCTACCCACTGGTCGATTTGGGCTTCCAGCACATTTAAAGGCACCGGGCCGAGCATTAACACCTTCTCGTGATAGGCGCGGATATCAAAGGCGTCGCCGAGTGCTTCACGGGCTTTTTCGCGCAGCTCGAGAATTTTGATCATGCCGATTTTGTAAGCAGTCGCTTGAGATGGCATGACGATATAGCGTTCAACGGCGCGCCGCGACCCTCTATCGGCACTGGGCGTGTTTTCAACCAAGTAGTCGATGGCTTCTTCTCGGGTCCACTTTTTGGCGTGTATGCCGGTGTCCACCACTAAGCGGCAGGCGCGCCAGAGCTCCATCGCCAAACGACCGAAATCGGAATAGGGATTCTGGTAAAACCCCATTTCTTTTGGCAGGTATTCCGCATAGAGTCCCCAGCCTTCACTATAAGCCGTGTAATGACCAAACTTTCGGAATTTGGGCAACCCTTCGATTTCAGTGGCAAGGCTCAATTGTAGATGATGACCCGGTACGCCCTCGTGGTAGGCCAGCGCCTCCAATTCGAATTTGGGCATTTCCTTCATGTTGTAGAGGTTTACATAATAGATACCGGGCCGTGAGCCATCTGGCGGCGGGCTTTGATAGAAGGCTTTGCCGGCCGATTTTTCCCGAAAAGCTTCTACCCGCTTGACCTTGAGATCGGAACGGGGTTGGGTAATGACCACTTCATCCAATCGCGCACTCATCGCGTCGATAACTTCCGCCGTGCGCTGCAGGTATTGTTCCCTGCCCTCTTCGGTATTCGGATAGTAGTAGCGATCGTCCTCCTTAATGTACTTGAAAAAAGCTTGTAGATCGCCATCGAAATCAACCTGCTCGATGATGGCGAGCATTTCTCCCTGTATCCGTTTGACTTCGGCGAGCCCTAAATCGTGAATCTCCTCGGCGCTAAGATTGGTGGTAGTGGTGTTTCGAAGCGCGGCTTGGTAAAACGCCTCTCCGTTGGGCATTGTCCAGGCTCCGGCACGGTTGTCGGCGCGCGCTTCAAGGTCTTTCAAAACCTTGATCAGTTCTCGATAGGCCGGCGCCAGTGCGGTGACCAGAGCATTCTTTGCTTCGCTTTCGAGCCGTGCCTGCTCCTGTGGGTCAAGCTCAAGCAGGGAGAGTTTTTCTTTGAAGTCCTTATAAATAGCCGATTCACTGCCCTCTTCGAAAGGCGCTCCCGTGATGATATTTTGACTGTCGTCAATCACCATCGGGAAGACGAATTTGGGCGCGATAATACCTTTGTCGGCGCGCCGGTAAAGGCCATCGATTAGCTGCTCGAAAAGCGTGGGAACGGCTTCAATGCGCGCGATATAGTCCTCAGCGTCCTCGATGTTAGTAACCGTGTGCTGGTTGATCAGCAGTGAGGGAACCCTCGAGTGCCAACCGAACATCTGATTGACCGGGTAATTGTGGTCTCGCCAGCGATAAAACTCGATTTCCTGCTTAAGGGTCTCCTCCATCAACCGATAGCTCAGCGCTACGTCGTCAGACAGGGCGCTCTGATCGATGGCCCGCAGGCGTTCAAGTTGGTCCTTATATAGGGCGTGTGTATCAGCTCGGTAGGCCTCGCTCAAGTTGTCCCATTGGTCGTAGTCGGTCTTGATGCCGAGCCAGGTCTGAAACGTGGGGCTGCGCGCGAGCCACTCCTGGAATATTTCTTCATATAAGGCTTTGGCGTATTGATCCTGCCGCTCCGATGCTGGCGCGGTCGTGGCTTCGGTGTTCTCTCGATGAGCGCAACCGGCGAACAACATAACCGTAGCGCAAAGGGCGGCAAGCCCAAGCTTTTTTATCATTTTGATGTTCCCTCGTCTGATGAATGCTTTACCCTGTTAAAAACTGAGATTTCACCCCTATAATCGGCTAGCCATCTATACTGCCATGTCGAAACCAGGGGGAGCAACGAGATACAGCCGGGCGTTTCCGGCGGCACTCGCGCGCTCCAGCCTGCTAACCTAACACCTCGGCCAAATACTGGCCCGTGTAAGACTTTTTCCGCTTAATTAGCGTCGCCGGAACACCCTGGGCGATGACCCTACCGCCTTGGCTACCGCCCTCCGGCCCCATGTCGATAATCCAGTCGGCTTCGGCCACTACGTCCAGGTTGTGTTCGATTACCAGCACCGAGTTGCCGGCATCCACCAAGCGGTGGAGGACCCGCAAAAGCTTTTCCACGTCCGCCATGTGCAGGCCGACTGTGGGTTCGTCGAGCACATAGAGGTTGTGCTGGGCGATGCGGCCGCGGGCGTCTTCCGGGGTCATGCCGGCTTTGGCCAGTTCGGCCACCAGTTTGATACGCTGCGCTTCGCCGCCACTTAAAGTGGGGCTTTGCTGGCCGAGTGTGAGATAGCCCAAGCCTACATCCTGCAGCAAACTCAAGGCGTGGTGCACTTTGGAGATGGGAGCAAAAAATTCCACCGCCTCATCGATGTTCATCGCCA
>CAZKCY010000307.1:0-3771 GCA_964551155.1 uncultured Marinimicrobium sp.
GAAGTCGGTCTCAAACACAATCTGGCGAATCTTTTCGGCCAGCGCAAAAGCTTGATCAGCGCTGGTGTGCGGACACAGCAACAAGAACTCTTCCCCGCCCCAACGGCACAGAGAATCTTGTTCCCGGGTATGCTGATACACAATTTGCGCGAAGCGACCAATGACCTGATCACCAACGTTGTGGCCGCGCCGGTCATTAATGCGCTTGAAGTGATCTATGTCCATCAGTACCAGAGAGGCGCTGCTCGCCTCACCGCTGGAATACAAATTTTGCACCGCCTGCTCGAAGCCATAACGATTCAGGATGCCAGTCAGTTGGTCCCGGGCCGACAAATCCTTGTATTTGTCGGTTTCCTCTCGTAACTCTCGATGCTTGGAAGAAAGCGCGTCCAGACGCTCCCTGTCTCGCTGGGCCGCTGTGCGCAAGCTGACAAAACGCAATATCACAAACAAAAAGATGCCGACCAGCCAAAGTACCAGGATACCCAAATACCAAAGTTCGGCCGACACCCAATCGCCGACAAACTCGAGCTTTTCGATCCTGAGGTCATGATTGCCCGGGCTGAGTAGTTCACGGTAGTCCAGACCCAAGGCAATGATATTGCCAAACTCGGGCCGCGCCCATTCGCGCGGCAAGTCCTTCTCCGCCAGCCACCAGTCGGCAACGGTGAATTCGTTCAAGCCAATGATCAGCTCCTGATGTAGATCCTGTGAGCGGATATTAAAGTTGATGAATTTGGGGCTGTTGCCATCGGCGGGGTCGGAATAGCGCTCGTCATAGTGGCGCATGAAAAAACGTAGATTGCGAGGTTCCGAGAGAGGCGTCATTTTCAGATGGACTTCATCGAACCCAGATACATCCATACCGTCGCGGTTGTTTTCTGAAGTCAGAAAGTTGACCCCGCAAAACACGAAATGGCCTTGGTTTTCGATCCGACAGCGCCAGTCGAGAGGCTTGCCATCTATCCATTCCGAATAACTGGGGCCGCCCTGATCGCCATCGGCGTACAACGCAAACCAGGCATGCTCGTCGGGCAAAACTACCCAGCGTTTTTTGGGCAGAAAATCGTGCGCAAGCAAGGCGGCGACCGTAAGCAGCAGCGCCAACAATAGCAGCAAGTTTGAGGATTTGGCTTTCATTGATACCTGCGGTCACTAAAAAGCATTGAACCCGCGTCAGTCTATCAGCTACTCAGCCTTGGCACCTCATTCATCATCAACTCTTTGCTTCCTAAAATGTTCAAGTCGATAACTTTCTGCTATGGTTTTTTAATTCACTGACAACAATAAAGGTCAAAATCCATGAGATTCCCCCCGTTGCTTCGCTTGCCGTTTTTGGCCCTCATGCCCATCGGAATCCTGGCAGGCTGCGCCCACCAGCCGGCTTCGGAAGCCCAGCTTGAGCGCATCGACTACCAAAGCCAGCAGGACCAGAGCGAACGCCAGTTTTTCGTCTATTTACCGCGCGGCTATCACGAATCAGACCAATCCTGGCCGGTAATGCTGTTTTTGCATGGCAATGGCGAGCGCGGCAATGGCCGCGATGAGCTAGGTTACGTACTCAAACACGGGCCGCTCTACGAGGCCTGGATTCAAAAGCGGGACCTGCCGTTTATTATCATTGCGCCCCAACTGCCCATGTTCGATATGGACCAACAAGTGGATTATCTGCGCGATCGGGATCCCGCCACTATTCCCGAGCGTCTGGCCGAGGGCACTCCGCCGCGGCCGGAGGCCTTTGCCACGCCCGGCCCCATGGAGGCTTCTCCCGCGCCGGAATCGATGGCGGAAGTGCCGGCTTTGCTGCCCAAAGGCTGGGACCTGCTGGAAGCCGATTTGCTCGCTATGCTCGATCAAGTCGCGGACCAATACGCCACCGACCCCGAACGGGTTTATCTAACCGGTTTAAGTTATGGCGGCTTCGGCACCTGGTACATGGCCAGCAAACATCCGAAGAAGTTCGCCGCCATCGCACCCGTGGTCGGTTGGGGTCATCCTGAACTGATGGCGCCCATCGCCGAGCGTCAGTTACCGCTCTGGGTGTTCGCCGGCGGCAGAGATACCGCCGTGGAAGTGAAGTATTTTTACCCCGGCTTGAACAAGCTGGAGGAGCTGGGTCACCCGGAGGTGCGCTTTACCAATCACGAAGACATGGGCCACGATGCCTGGACTCGAGTCTATCGCAGCGAGGATTTGTATCAATGGCTGTTGCAGCAATCGCTGAGTCAATGAAACTATTGAGTGATATGCGCGCCTTGCTTCAAATCGGCCCTGCGAAAATTTTTTAGCTAGGCGCCGATATTGGCCCAGGCTTTGGTTCCCGGTTCTATTTTTACCTCGCCATCGTACCGACCGGGAATCGGCGCATAGCGCAAAGCCTGTTTGACCCCGACTTCGGAAGAAAAATAGCCCCACAATGTCAGTTGCTTGATCATTTGGTAGTAAACCGCCTCTGGGTTTTGCTCAAGACCTAACAGCAGTGCTTCGCGCCTCGGTTTATCGAGAGCCAAAAAACTACGCTGATAAGTACCTTGAGTTAGGGCCGCAAACTCACCCAAACCCACGAGGAAAATTTGCTGTTCCTCCAGGCTGTAGTAGTCACTGACAATCTCCTGCATGAAGCCGCCAACGTCAGCGACTCTTGCACCTTCCGAGCCCGGGGTTGCGGGCAGTATGGTTTCGCCAATTTCGTTTAGCAGTTTAATTTCCTCGGCGCTCAACACTGGCTGTCGGGGACTTAGTGCGGCCGACTGGCTGGCAAAAGCGGAAGCACCAAAAACACTGCTGGCGCCCGCCAGTCCCATGGCTTTGATCATGGCGCCTAGAGCTGTTCTGCGATTCATCATCATGGCCAACTCCTAAATATTCTTTTTGTTGAGTTCGCGCACCGCGTAATCTACCGCGCGAGCGGTTAGCGCCATGTAGGTAAGCGATGGATTTTGGCAGGCGGTCGAAGTCATGCAGGAACCATCGGTAACAAAAACATTTTTCACTGCGTGTATCTGGTTGTGGGCGTTAAGCACCGAAGTTTTCGGGTCGCGCCCCATGCGTGCGGTACCCATTTCGTGGATTGCCAGTCCCGGAGCCTGATGGCTATCGGTAGCTTTGACGTTGGTGAAGCCGGCGCGCTCGAGCATTTCCGCACCACTGGCGTGAATGTCTTTGATCATGGCCACTTCGTTGGCTTTGTATTCGGCATCGATCTCCAGCAGCGGCATGCCCCATCGGTCGACTTCGGTCTTGCTGAGTTCGACCTTGTTGTCGTGATAGGGCAGGCACTCTCCCATGGCGGTCATATTGACGCGCCAGGGACCGACTTCGGTCAGCTTTTCTTTGTAGTCTGCGCCCAGCGGTTTATCGCCAGGCTGAACATTGCCGATCTCGCGATGAGCGCCCACCGAAAAGGAATAACCGCCGATGTAGTCTTCGCGCCGGTCGTTCAAGATGTTGCGAAACCTCGGCAGGTAGGTTCCGGTAGGGCGCCGGCCGTAGTAATAGTCTTCCTCGAACCCGGGCACATCGGCGGACAGGCGCGCACGATAGTTGTGGTCCATCAAGTAATGTCCGAGCACGCCGCTGTCGTTGCCGAGCCCACTGGGGAAACGGTTCGATGTTGAATTTTTTAAAATCAGCGTGGAGTTCAGCGTGCTGGCATTGACGAAAATTATCTCGGCAAAAAATTCCGTCGCTGCACCGGTTTCGGCATCGATGACGCGCACACCGGTGACGCCCACGCCGGACTTGACCACGCTGGAGAGCGGCAGGACGGTG
>CAZKCY010000308.1:0-1741 GCA_964551155.1 uncultured Marinimicrobium sp.
GTCGTGGCCCTTGGCGACCATCTGGGTGCCGACCAGAATGTCGATTTCGCCGCTCATCGGCCAGCCGACGTTGGGATCTGTGGGTAGCATCCAGAACGCAGGCCAGAGACCTTGGCCGGCCGGTAGCTTGATACGGGCTTCGAACCGGCCATTGGTCCACTGACCGCTGGCGGGCATGTTGGCGGTGCGAATGCGCCCGGAGGTGTAATTCAGCGCCTTGACCCGCTCTTTGCGGGCGGTAATTTTCAATGTCCCGTTGGACACGTCAAGGTTATTGGCGCTGTAGGACTGCAGTTCGTTGTTACCCCAGCCACATATACCGTATTGGCAGCCATCACCTTCCTGAATATCCCAGGCGGCGGTGTCCAGCTGAGAACCACTGAATTCGTCGCTCCACAGCAAAGACTGGCATTGTTGGGCCTGAGCGGGAACGGATGAAAAGGCCAGAACGCCTGCCAAGGCCGCGCAGATACTTAGAGAAGTTCGAATACCGGAAGGTTCGCGTTTGTTGCGAGATGGGGTTTCCGTTAAAGAGTGCTTACGGGAGTAAATCATGCCGTTGTACCTTTATGTTATTTATAGAATGGTATGGCGGTGATCGCGCGGCCCTGCTCGACTAACCGCAGCATCGAAAGTACGCCAAGGCTGATTTTCCGTCGTCCCACTTTGACATTTACATCAAACAGGGCCCCTCCCGATGTAAAGTGGGACGTCGATTCCAGTCGCTATCCCAGTGTTTCGGGGACTGGCGGTGAAGTTCGGTTTTGGGCCGCTACCAAAGGTGGGATTTAAGCCAAAAAACGGCTATTATGCGCTCCGTTTCGTTTCTATCGAATAGTTCTTTCTGGGGGAGCCCGATGAGTATCAAGTCCGACAAATGGATGCGCCGTATGGCCCTGGAGCACGGCATGATCGAGCCT
The DNA here is from genome assembly GCA_964551155.1 of uncultured Marinimicrobium sp. Taxonomy (GTDB): domain Bacteria; phylum Pseudomonadota; class Gammaproteobacteria; order Pseudomonadales; family Cellvibrionaceae; genus CAZKCY01. The sequence continues at coordinate 921 of CAZKCY010000308.1, forward strand.
TTCGAGCCCGGTCAGGTGCGTTACGATGCCCAGCAGCAGCGCATCGTTTCCTACGGTACTTCCAGCTACGGCTACGATGTGCGCTGCGCGGACGAATTCAAGATTTTTACCAACGTTTACTCCTCGGTGGTGGATCCGAAAAACTTCGACGAAGACAGTTTTGTGGACATTAAAAGCGATGTCTGCATCATCCCTCCCAATTCTTTTGCCCTGGCCCGGACCGTGGAATATTTCCGTATCCCCCGGTCGGTGCTGACCGTTTGTTTAGGCAAATCCACCTATGCCCGCTGCGGCATTATCGTCAATGTCACCCCCCTAGAGCCCGAATGGGAAGGTCATGTGACTCTGGAGTTTTCCAATACCACTCCTTTGCCCGCCAAGATTTACGCCAACGAAGGCGTGGCTCAGATGTTGTTCTTCGAATCGGACGAAGTCTGCGAGACGTCTTACAAGGATAGAGGCGGTAAATACCAGGGCCAGCGTGGCGTCACTCTTCCGAAAACCTAGGGCGCCCAGAACCTAAAGCGCTGCTTGCGCGCCTTTAGATAGGCGCGCACTGCCAGATAATCTCCTTCGAGCCGGGCGGCGGAAAACTGATAGAGGTTGTGTCGGTTCAGCTCTGGTTTGAACACCGCTTGCAGCTTTCCCTGTGGACTGATCAAGAACAGCTCGGCGCCGTGAGCGACGCTGTAGCTCTGGGGATGTTGGCGTTGTTCCGTTGGATCGATTTCTGCAATAATCCCGAGGCTGCGCGCAAAACCTGCCGCTAAATCATCGGTTGTTTTTCTGGCCGCTATACCCATAAATTCGGGGTGAAAGTA
>CAZKCY010000308.1:1752-3769 GCA_964551155.1 uncultured Marinimicrobium sp.
TCGACGGTGTAGAAGAGCACTTTCAAGTCGGAATATTGGCCGCGCTGTTCGAGCCGCTGCTTGAATTCGGCCAAGGTCACCAGCGTCATGGGACAAATATCCGGACAAAAAGTATAGCCGTAGGACACCAGCTGCCAGCTGCCTTTTAAGCTCTCGGGTCCAAAAATATCGCCCTGATGGTTAATCAGTTTGAAGTCTTCGAGCGGCCGCCCCTCGATTAGCAGAACGCCTTGGATCTCCGGCGCCGGCACCATCGATTTGTAGAGCGCCAGCGCTACGCCTATTGATGACAGGCTCAACAGGATCAAACCTGCCAGCAAAATTTTTCGATGGCTTCGTTGCACCACTGAACTGCCTCTGCTGAACCTTTAACGAGATCTGCTCGATTTATTCCCCCGAGTCGCCCTGACTGTAAAACATCAGACGCAAAGCATGTATGTATTCGCCTTCGAGGGTCATGGCCACCGTTAGTGCGACCACAAAAATCATCGGTACCAAGAGCAGCAGTTTGAGTGCGGTGCGCTCCCAGGCAAAATGCATGAAGACGCTGATAATTAAACCCGCTTTGAGCAGCATAAACAGCACTACCAGGGACCAGCGCAGATAGCCCTGAAGCTGAAAGTAGTCCACCAGGTAGGAGCCGGTGCTGAGAACAAACAACAGCAGCCAGACCTTCAAATACAAGCCTATGGAATGCTCTTGATGCGCGGTTGCTTCGGTCATAGCCACCTCACCACAGATAAAAGAAGGCGAAAATAAATACCCACACCAGATCGACGAAATGCCAGTAGAGGCCGGCAATTTCAACAATGGCGTAACCTCGCGTCTCGTAGTCGCCTCTATGCACCTTTCTCGCCACCACCAATAAATAAATAACCCCGGCGGTCACGTGCAAACCGTGAAAGCCGGTGATCATAAAAAAGGCGGCGCCGAACTGGGCCGCGCCCATGGGGTTGCCCCAGGGGCGCACGCCTTCCTCGAAAATCAGTTTGCTCCACTCCAGCGCCTGGAGTCCTACGAAGCTGGCACCCAGAACTGCGGTGATCAGCATGAATAATGCGGCTTTGGAGCGCGCTTTGCGGTAACCGTAATTGACCGCCATGGCCATGGTGCCGCTGCTGGTGATCAAAATAAAGGTCATGATCGCAATCAGCAGCAACGGCAAGTGGGCGCCGCCTATCTCCATGGCAAATACTTCGCTGCTACTGGGCCAGGGCTCGGTAGCGGAAATGCGCACCGACATATAGCCGATCAGAAAAACGCTGAAAATAAAGGTGTCGCCGAGCAGGAAAACCCACATCATGAGCTTGCCCCAGGGCATATCAAAGGCCTGCTTATCGGCGGATAAGTCTTTGACCAGGCTTTGCCAGCCGGTCTCGCTGCCTTGTTCGGATGAGGTTTCAGTCATGCTGTTGCTCTCCATAAAAGCTTGGCCATAAAAGCTCAGACCATAAAAGCTTGGGGCCACAAAATCTTTCGACCTCAAAATCCCTGGACCACAAAATCGCCGGGGCCAAAAAATATGGGCGATAAAACCGCCGTGCAAAAAATTCCGGAAGGCCTAAAAACCGCAGATGGCCGCTAGGGTTTGATAGGTCTCCGGCGATGCTGTGAGCAGGGCAAAAATTGCGACCCAGATCAAAAGCAAGAAATGCCAGTAACGAGTGCAAAGTTGAATGCTTCCCTCCAGCTTTGAGTTTTGGCCTCGCTGCCAGAATCCCAGCAGAGCTCGGGTCAAAACCACCAGGCCGGCGAGCAGATGCAAACCGTGCAAAGCCGTGAACAGATAAAAATAGCTGCTGGCCGGGTTACTGGTAAGCCCGTAGCCCATTGCGTCGAGCCGCTGCCAGAGTCCGAGTTGAGCCAGCAGGAACTGAATGCTGAAAAAAGCCGCCAGAATCAGTGCCGCAAGCGAAATCTTGGTTTTATTTCGAACCGCGCCTATCAGTGCGCCCTGCATTGCCAGGCTGGCGAATACCAGCAGGCCGGTGTTGAACCAGAGCGGTGAGGTATCGGC
>CAZKCY010000309.1:0-3769 GCA_964551155.1 uncultured Marinimicrobium sp.
ACCGAGCGATGCAACAGCGAAGTGTCCTGAGTGATCATGCCGATCTGGGCGCGCAGGCTTTCCTGCTGCACTTTGGAAATATCCTGACCGTCGATTCGAATGGCACCTTTCTCCAGATCGTAAAAGCGCAGCAGCAAATTCACCAGAGTGGATTTGCCGGCGCCGGAGCGGCCCACCAAACCGATTTTTTCGCCCGGCTTAATGTGTAGAGAAAAATCTTCCAGCACGCCTTCCTGTTTGCCGTAGTGAAAACTGATGCGATCGAACTCCAATTCACCTTTGTCGACATTAAGCGGCGGCGCGCTCGGCTCATCGCGCACTGTGCGATCGCGGGACAGGGTATTGAGCCCGTCTTTGGCGGTGCCGATGTTTTCAAACAGGGTCGAAACCTCCCACATGATCCACTGGGACATGCCGTTTAAGCGCAATACCAGGCCCAGGCCTGCGGCTATGGCGCCGGTGGTGATGTCGCCTTGCTGCCAAAGCCAGACCGCCAAGGCAGCGGTTGAGAAAATCAGCAGGGCATTGATGCCCCAAACGCCGCTGTTGAGCAGCGTGGCCAGGCGCATCTGCGGGTGCACTGTGCCGAGGAAATGCTCCATGCCTTCACGCGCGTAGTCCGATTCCCGACGCGAGTGAGAAAAGAGTTTTACCGTGGCAATGTTGGTGTAGGTGTCTACCAAGCGGCCGGTCATATCCGAGCGGGCATCGGCCTGGCGCGAAGCGACTTTGGACAGCCGCGGCAGAAAGTAATACAGCAGACTGGCGTAGGCCAGAAACCAGATTGCCAGTGGCAGCATCAGGCGCAGATCCAGGGTGCCGAGCAGCAACAGCATGCTGCTGAAATACACCAGTACATAGACCGCTATATCCAGAAGTTTCATTACCGTTTCGCGCACGGCTAGCGAGGTTTGCATGACCTTGGTGGCAATGCGGCCGGCGAACTCATCCTGAAAAAAGCCCACGCTTTGACCGAGCAGATAGCGATGCGCCTGCCAGCGGATAATCATCGGGTAGTTACCGAGCAGGCTCTGGTGAATCAAGGTGGAGTGGAAAAATACCGTAATCGGAAGCGCCACCAGCACCACGATGGCCATCCAAATCAAATGGTTGCCGTGTTCGATCCAGAGCTGGCCCGGTTCAATCTCGCTCAGCCAGTCCACCAGCAAGCCCAAAAACTGAAACAGCGCCACTTCCATAACCGCAATCATCGCCGCCAGGCAGGCCATAACCAGCAGCAGCGGAATAGCGCCGCGGGTGTAATGTCGGCAAAACGCCGCCAGAGTGCCGGGTGGCTTGCGCGGCTCCTCGACGGGAAAGGGTTTTAACAGGCTTTCAAAAAATGCAAACATGGAGTTGAAGTCTTGGTTGGGTAAAGCGAGCGGCGTAGGGCGAGTATTTTAGCAGGGTTTGGGGGTTGATTGGTGTGGGATGTGTAGGGTGGGCACCGCCCACCGAACAGGTCGGCCGACGTCAAAAGGTGGGCAGTGCCCACCCTACGGGAAGCTTCGTGCAAAACCCATGTAGAGTGGGCACGGCCCACCAAAACCTTTTAACCCGCCAAACGTCCGGCGCGGTAATCGTTGATGGCTTCCTCGATTTCGTCCGTGGTGTTCATCACGAAAGGTCCGTACTGCGCAATCGGCTCCTTGATCGGCTTGCAGGAGAGAATCAACATCCGAGCGCCGTCGAGGCCGGTTTTCAGCGTCAGTTCGCTGCCATCGCTCAGCAGGCCCGCATTGCCGCTTTTCAGTGGCCGTTCCAAGTCGCCAACTTTTACTTCTCCCTCGAAGACGTACAGAAAGGCGTGATGGCCTTCGGGAATCGCCTGAGTGAAGCTGGTATCCGCCGGCAGGTACAGGTCCCAATAGCGTGGCTCGGTGCTCAGGCCCTGAATCGGACCCTCGGCACTTTGCCCTTCGGCTTCGACTTTACCGGCAATCACTTTAACGCGTGCGCCACTGCTCAATTGCAGTACGGGAATCTGCTGTGAGGGAATGTCCCGGTACTCAGCTGGCTTCATCTTCTCCGCCGCCGGCAGATTGATCCAGAGCTGGAAGCCGTGCATGCGACCCTCGTCCTGCTGGGGCATTTCCGAGTGAATAATGCCCCGGCCTGCGGTCATCCATTGCACATCGCCGCTTCTCAGGTGGCCTTTGTTGCCCATGTGGTCTTCATGCAGCATGTGGCCGTCGAGCATGTAGGTCACGGTTTCAAAGCCACGGTGCGGATGCGAAGGAAAGCCGCCAATGTAATCATCGGCGCTGTCCGATACGAACTCATCCAGCATCAAGAAGGGGTCGAAGCGTGCTTTTTGGGTCTGGCCCAGAGTTCGTTTAATGCGCACGCCGGCACCGTCGCTGGTGGCCTGCGCGGCTACTAATTGTTGCAGTTGGCGTTGCATGTTGGTTTCTCCTATTGGGTCAGCGACCGGTTAGGCCGCTGCCAGTTGTTCAATTTTACGGGCCGCTTGGCCCAAAGCCTTCTCTTGGTTGTCGCCGCCCATCGCCAGACCTTCGGCGTAGACGAAGTGGGTGTTCTTTAGACCAAGAAAAGCCAAGAAAGTGTTCAGATAGCCGGTTTGGGAGTCGGCGTCGGTACCCTGGTAAATACCGCCACGCGCTGCCAGCAAATATACCGGCTTATCTTCCAACAAACCCTGGGGACCATTTTCGGTGTAGCGGAAAGTCTCGCCGGAGCGCGCCACATGGTCGAAGTAGGCCTTGAGCGTGGACGGGATGCCAAAATTGTACATGGGCACACCGATTACCACGACATCGGCTTCGCGCAGTTCGGCAATCAGCGTGTCGGAATATTCGACCACGGCTTTTTGCTCGGCGGTACGCTTATCGGCCGGGGTGATGAAGGCGTGCAAACGCTCGGCATCCAAATGCGGCACCGGCTGACGCGCCAAATCCCGTACTTTAACTTTGCCCGTCGGGTTGCTGGCTCGCCAATTGGTAACAAACTGGCGGGTCATGGCGCTGGAGTGACCTTCGTCGCCGGACAGGCTGCTATTGATCTGAAGCAGTTTGGGCTTTTTAGCTGAGCTGATGTTTGCTGTGTTACTGACCATGTCAAAACTCCTTAAAGTTGGATGACAGTGAATATGTACCCATTAAACGATTTGACTGGCCAATGATAAACAGCGATATTTAGCGCGATTTGATCGAAAAATTCGATTGAAACCCATTTTCGACCTAAAACTCTTGCTTGAGAGGCGTCTTATGGAACCCAAAGTCAGTCTGGATCAGTGGCGCGCGCTGCTGGCGGTGATCGACGCCGGCGGCTACGCCAAGGCGGCGGAGCAGCTCGGCAAAAGTCAGTCGGCGGTGTCCTACGCTATTCAACAGTTGGAAACCGCTTTGGGCGTGGCGGTCTTTGAGCTAGAGGGCCGCCGGGCGGTGCCCACGGCTCCGGGCCAGCTGCTGTACCGGCGCGCGCGCCACTTGCTGGCCGAAGCCGAGAGCCTGGAAAACGCCGCCTGCTTGCTGTCGGCCAAGGTCGAGCCGCTGATAGGCCTGGCGGGGGACATAATCGTGCCGCCCGAGCGCACCCTCTGTTGTCTGGCGGAATTCGCCGACAAGTTTCCAGATACTCGGGTGGAGTTTTACGAGTCGGTGATGAGTGGCACTGACGATGCCCTGATTCAGCGCCGGGTGGATTTGGCGATCAGCGGGCGGGTGCCGCCCGGGATTGTGGGCGAGTATTTAATGCCGATTGTGTTTCGCGGAGTCAGCGCCCCTGAGCATCCACTGCAGCAGCTTGG
>CAZKCY010000310.1:0-3736 GCA_964551155.1 uncultured Marinimicrobium sp.
CGAAGGAGCTTGTGAAGCCTATCGCAAGCTATTAATAGGCCATTCGTGTTTAATCTCCGCACTGGTTACAATGCCCAGTCTCAACCGCCGAGCCAACAGGATCCGCCGTGAGCAAACTCAGACTCACTCAATCTATAACCCTACTGGCACCGCTCTGCGCCCTACTAGCAACGCCACCGCTATGGGCCCAAGAAGACGGTGGCGATAGCTTTTGGCTGAGCCACCCAGCTTGGCTGGTGGTCGGATTGTTACTGCTTCTGCAAACCCTCCTAATTATCGGCCTGCAACGCAGCCGGCTATCGAACAAGCGCGATCGCAACAACCTGAAGCAGACCCAAAAGGAGCTGGTAGAACGACTGGTGGAGCGCACCGAAAGTCTGCATCGCAGCAACGATCAGCTCCAGGATGAAGTAGCCCACCACCAGGCGACTGAAATTCTGTTGCGCGAGACTCAGGACTACCTTCACAGCATCATCAACTCCATGCCCTCGGTGCTTATAGGCGTCACCCGGGAAGGCTACATCACTCACTGGAACACGGCCGCCGAACTGGTGACGGGGCTGGAGGCCAATAAAGCGCTGGGTCAGCATCTAAATTCCGCCTACCCTTCCCTGCCCATTAAAGTGGAAACCATTGCCCGTATCATCGACAGCGGGGTGCCGTTCGTAAACGAGAATATCCAGCAAGGTGTGGGCAGCGAGGCTCGTTACACTGACTTGAGCATCTATCCACTGGTAGCCGTTCAGGCAATCGGTGCCGTTATCCGAGTTGACGCTATCACCATGCGGGTAAGGATCGAAAACATGATGATCCAGAACGAAAAAATGATGTCTTTGGGGGAATTGGCGGCGGGTATGGCCCACGAAATCAACAACCCGCTGAGCGCCATACTGCATGGCGTACAAAATATTCAGCGGCGAACCGACCCGGATTTTGCCCAAAACCAGAGCCTCGCCGCTGAGCTCGGACTGGACCTGAACACTCTGCAAAAGTATCTGCAGGCCCGGCAGATTAACAATTTTCTGGAAGACATTCGCGAAGCCGGCGAGCGTTCGAGTCATATAGTCAGCAACATGCTGGAGTTTTCCCACAGCGGCAAGCGCGCGCGGGACAGTTTCGATTTGGTTCGGGTAGTGGAACACAGCTTGGAGTTAAGCCGCAAAACCCTCGAAGTATTTACCGAGTCCGGCCGGGAAACGCCGATTATTGAGACCGATCTGGAGGCTGGCATACCGGCCATCGCCGGATCCGGCGCGGAAATCCAGCAGGTAGTACTGAACCTGATTCGAAACGCGGTTCAGGCCTTCGCCAGCGAGGAATACGGTGCCCCGCTCGAGCCCAAGATCAGCTTGCGAATTCACCGCCAGAGAAATACCGCTACACTGGAAATTGAAGACAATGGCCCTGGCATGAAAGAAGAAGTTCGGCGCCATATTTTCGAGCCTTTCTTTACCACCAAAGAAGTGGGCCAAGGCACCGGGCTCGGCTTGTCAGTGTCTTACTTTATTGTTACCGAGCATCTGGGCGGCACTATTGAAGTGGATTCAGTGCCGGGTAAAGGCACTCGCTTCACCATTCGTTTGCCGCTCTCCCAGGCCAGTGAGGACAATACTGAAGAATCCAAGCCTTCAACCCATTAGCCCTTTTTACTCGACTTTTCCGCAACTTTTCGAGGACAAAACCATGAAGCGATCAATGCCCCAAGCCTTTCGCGCCGGCCTAGTGTCTTTGGGCCTGTGCTTGGGCGCAGCTTTAGCTGGCTGCGCGGCGCCGGAAGTGGAGCCGCCTACTCGCCCAGAGCTCGACGCCGTGGCTAAACCGGTTTTGCGGGAGGCGGTTTACATCAACACCCTTTTGCAACGCTGCTCTGAATTCGATGACCAACTGGATGAGCAGGCGCAGCGCCTTAAAGAGCGTTGGCTTGATCACAATGGCGCCTTGTTGGCGGGCGCGGATGCCCACTACAGCGACATGTTGGTCGGTGAAACCTATCAGTATCAAGGCCAACCTTTAGCGCTGGAGGCGGTTCAGCTAACTCACAAAGCTCGCCAACGAGCCCTGGAGGAGTTGAAATTCGAGCGTCGAACGCTCAATAACCGCCTGCTGTTCTGCCAGCGTCGGCTAGAGGAAATGGCTCAGCAGTCACCGACTTTTGAGCTCGGTGACGGCGAACGCACCCAATTGACTGTCCAATCATTAATCGCCATGCAACCGGGCGCCCGACCAAATTTAGACGAGGTTCCCCGTCTGGCGGCGCAAGTGGATTTCAACCAAGACCCAGGCGCCTCTTACTACAGTCAATTGCAGGAACTGCAAGCAGATTGCTCGGACGGCGAGTTGCTGGTGATTAACAACGACTGGCCGAGCGAGGCCTATGGTGCCTACTGCGAGGGTACGCCTCTGGAATTTATCGTCTGTCAGTGGGGCGAATGCAGCTCCCAGTAAATCTTTCCGGGTCCGGAGTTAAATCCGGACCCTCTTTCAGCAGCGTATCTGCCCTTTATTAGCCGTTTTTGAGATTTTATTCCCGAATGAGTATCGATCAGGTTTTCCCCGAACAGTACCAGCAGCAACTCAATGAAAAGCTCGCTCAATTAAAGCAGGATTTTTCCGACTTCCAGCTACCCGAGATTCAAGTATTCCCCTCTCCAAAACAAAATTACCGGATGCGTGCCGAGTTCAAAATCTGGCATCAGGACGGCCAGGCGCACTACGCTATGTATCAGCCCGGCGAATACAAAAAACCCTTTATGATCGACCAGTTCCCGGTCGCCTCTGAACTCATCAACCGTTTGATGCCCAAGTTGCTGGCAGCGGTCAATGCCAGCCCATTGCTGCGCAATAAGCTGTTTCAGGTCGAGTTTTTGACCACGCTGAGCGGGGAGGCGCTGATCAGCATGATCTACCACAAACGTCTTAGCGATGAATGGGAGGAGGAAGCGCGCGGCGTGCAGCAGCTGCTTGGAGCCGATATTATCGGCCGGAGCCGGGGCCAGAAACGAGTCTTGGGACGCGATTTCGTGATCGAACGTTTGCAGGTGGGCGAGCAAACCTTTGCCTATCAGCAGGTCGAAACCGGTTTTACTCAGCCCAATGCCCGAGTTTGTGAAAGCATGCTCAGCTGGGCGGTGACCAACAGTCGAGATTTTGGCGGTGATTTGCTGGAGCTCTACTGCGGCAACGGCAATTTCACACTACCCTTGGCACAAAATTTTGATCGGGTTCTGGCGACTGAATTGGCCAAGAGCTCGCTCGCGTCGGCCCGCTATAATATGGAGCTTAACAATGTCGATAATGTCACTCTGGTGCGTATGTCGAGTGAGGATTTTTCCCAGGCTTTGGATAAGGTACGGGCTTTCAACCGGCTGAAAGACGTTGACCTAGACAGTTACAATTTCAGTACGATTTTTGTCGATCCGCCGCGGGCGGGGATGGACGATCACACTACTGAAGTGACTCAGAGGTTTGAGAATATTCTTTATATTTCCTGTAATCCCGAAACGCTGCGGGACAATCTGACCAAGATAACTCAAACTCACACAATCACGGCTTTCGCGGTGTTTGATCAGTTTCCTTATACGCCGCATCTCGAATGCGGAGTTGTGCTTAGCAAGAGGTAGATGTTGCTCGCTGTGAGTGCCCTAGAACGCCCGGTCTCGATATCGGGGAAGCTTTTCTCAAAACGCATAAATACTTCCCTGTAGCTCCTTCACTTCGTCCCTGAAGTGAAGGTTTG